>NZ_VEKZ01000033.1:0-38344 GCF_007681465.1 Siminovitchia fortis | reverse complement strand
ATTTAGCATATTATTTCAGGGAAGTACAGAAATCACGCTGAAGGAATTTGAATAAAGAAGGCCTGTTTTTGACGGAACAAAGTGATTCTTTACAGTAATGGTGGCAGCCCATGTAAGGACCTGGCAGTAGGACTTTCAGAAATGGATGTAGCAAAATATGAAATTCACATTCAATCCACTTCTAAGATGGTTGAAGTAGCGAAACAATATGGGCGTGAAGAGATAGCACAAAAAAACCAGAAGAATTTAGATAGACTACAAGATATTTACAATACGATTAAACAAGGAAATATAATATTTGGACGAATCGAAAGAATAAAACGTAAGCAAGGGGTATAATATGGCAGAATATGACCGTAAGAAACACTTAAAGCAAATTCACGAAAGTCGAAAAGCCATTACCGTGAGTAAAGTAGATGATGCTATTAAAAGGCTCGTTAGAGCTAATCAAGGAATTAATTTTAATAGTGTAGCCAGTGAGGCCGGAGTGGCAAAGGCTACGCTATATAATAATGTGACACTACGTGAGCGAATTGAAACACTACGTCAGCAGCAGATAAAGAGCCCTTCTGCGAAGCAAGTTAAGTATGAAATAAATGAAAATAATAAAGACGCAATTATCGAATCATTAAAGCGGAAAGTTAAGCGATTAGAGCAGGAGAAGAAGGACTTACGAGACCAATTAAAAGTAGCGTATGCAGAGGTATATAAAACAATTTAGATAACCACAATAAAAGGAAACCTCCAGATCAACCGGAGGTTTCCCTAATATAAAAACTCACAAAATGAAGGCGAGCGTAGCAAACCCTTCCGTGTGAAATTACGAAATTTCACACGACATCGTAATACCGGTTCAAGCTCAACGAACTTATCGTCCTCTTTAGTAATAAGTTGTTTAGAAATGTTATAGAAAGCCTTCCGAATTTGTGGATTTGTCCCCAGTTCTATTATACCTATCGGTATAAATTTGTCCCCTTCTTGCCTGGAACACAGCCATCCAAATTCATCCTTCCGGTATCCAGTTATATAAACGTCTTCATACATCCAGTTGATCAATTTAAGCCAATGCTTACTTCTCTTACTGACATATTTACTGTTTTTATACTTACATACCATGCCTTCCAACTTCATCTGTTCAACTGCAGCAAATAAATCAGTACCCCGATCCTCAATATAGCTAATTTTCTTGTAAAAAGCATTTTCATGCATTACTTCATTCAAAATAGCCTTACGTTCTAAAAGAGGTATGGAGCGTAAGTCTGTTCCATCATAGTGCAGAATATCAAAAACGACATACTCAACCGGCAATTGCTTTTGTAATATCTTGATTTTGTCCGACTTTTTTGCAGAAAAGCGTTCCATAATCAGTTCAAAATCAATGGTTCCAGTTTCAGGGTCCACACAAACGAGCTCTCCGTCTAGGATAACGTCAGTATCTACCGGCACATCAAGTAATTCGGGAAAGCGTTGCGTTATCTCGTTCTTATGCCGGGTCCACAAGCGGGTCTGATCACCTACTTTACTAACAAGTAAGCGAATGCCGTCCATCTTAGGCTCAAAAATATAGTTTGTATCATCAAATGGCTGTTCCGTTTTTTCTAATAACATTGGTGTAATAAATGACATGAAATCACCTAATATAATTTTAATGGGTTAATAGATAAAAAGTCTATGGGAACTGTTGGGTGTTGATTTGTGCAACTTCTTTTTCATAACTGTTTTACAGTTACCACCATGTTTATATAGAGGTAAGAGCAGAAAGTCTAAATTAAATTTCAAGAAATAATTATTGACCCTGTACCATAGTACGAGGTTTAAACTATAAAAGAAAAATAACTCAAATACTCAATAAAGGAGGTAACAACATGAGCGAAAATCATATCAATGCTTCAATAAAGGACAAGGTGTTACAATCACTCGGTTTGCCAAAAGGAGGATTTGAGGAAAAAATCAGTAACCTGTCTCCTGCCGACAACCTAATTCGTACAGATATCCTTCTTTCCATGGCAGAGGGAAAAATCGTCAATATCAATAATATAACCGCAATGGAGGGACAAACCGAAATCGATATGAAATCTACTCTTCAGCGTTTGAGGGAATTGGACTTAATTCACTGGGACCACAAATCTGGAGATGTTACAGTGGCATATCCTTTCTCTGGAGTTCCCACCCCACATCGAGTCACATTGGCTGGTATGGCACCAGCTTATTCCATGTGTGCAATTGATGCTCTAGGCATTCCATCCATGTTTACGGATGCCGTGATTGAGTCTGAATGTGCATTTTGCGGTGAAAAGATCACCATCGATGTGAAAGACAACGTTCCCGTTACCAATCTTGGCACCGTTGTTGTAGGCTTGGGAACAACGGATGCTGCCAACGCATGCTGCGATTCTTCTTGTGGACCGAGTGAGCCAATGTCCATTTCCTCCAGCTGTTGTCCAGCAATACAATTTTATTGCTCTGAGGAACATTGGCAAAAAGCGAATGCAAAAAATTCAACGATGGCAAAGGACAAGCTGACTCTTTCGGAAGCCTATGAGGTTGGGGCTGCTATATTTGGCGGCATGTTATCTGGCTGTAATGCAGAGTAGAACCTCATGCAATGAAGTACAATATATATTGACCCCGTACCTAAGTACAGGGTGTATACTCTATCTGAGGTGAAATAAATGCAATTTCGTATTGGAGAACTGGCTGACAAGTGTGGCGTTAACAAGGAGACAATTAGATACTATGAGCGTTTAGGCTTAATTCCAGAGCCTGTTCGAACTGAAAATGGCTACCGTACGTATTCTCAACAAACGGTCGATCGAGTAAATTTCATAAAAAGGATGCAGGAACTGGGCTTTACCTTAAATGAAATTGACAAATTATTAGGAGTTGTCGATCGTGATGAAGCAAAGTGCAGTGATATGTATGATTTCACTGTTCTTAAGATAGAGGACATTCAACATAAAATTGAAGACCTCAAAAGAATTGAACAAATGCTGATGGACCTCAAAGAAAGATGTCCTGAAAATAAAGATATTTTTGAATGTCCCATTATTGAAACATTGATGAAAAAATAAAGAGGTGATACAACATGAAAAACACAATTAAACGTTCAGCTTGGCTTCTTGTTGCACTAATTACATGCCCGTGTCACCTCTTTTTACTCCTTCCGTTGTTCGCAGGTACAGCTCTGGGATCATATTTTATAGAATTTAATGATGTAATTTTCATAGTGATGGGCCTATTATTTGTTTTTGCTCTGTTCAGGGTTTGGAGAAAAGCTGATCCAGAAGTAAAAAATGAATCACAGAAAGAAACAGCAATGCATGATTGTTGCAGTATGGAGAGGTTTAAATCATGAAGGAAAAAGTATCACAGTTCGCTACTGTATTTTCGGCTTTTGCTATGGCTGCATGCTGCCTGGGTCCACTTATTTTCATACCTCTAGGACTAACAGGATTTGCTGGAGCATTAGCTTTTTACTCACTAAAATATCGGTTAATGTTCAGCATTGTTACCATCATACTTCTTGCTTACTCCTTTTATATGGTTTATGGGAGAAAGGGAAAAAGAAAGAGTTCTGTCCTGGGCTTATGGATCACGACGTTTTTCGTTTTCGGCATGTTTCTTTTTTTATTTCTAGTTGAAGGTGGAATATAAAAATGAGTTATACGAGGGTACAAATAATCAGGAGTATAATGCTATTATCCCTTCTTTTACTGGTTACTGCGTGTAGCAATGAAAAAGAAGCACAAAATACTATAGATCCTCAGAAGGAACAAAAAACTACAGTTGTAACAAATAAAACAGGGACATTCACCGTTTTGGGAATGGATTGTTGTCCACCTTCTGTTGTAAAAGATGTAATGGAACAGGTAGAGGGTGTTGGTAAATCCACCATTAAAGTCAGTGGAAGCACGGCAGAAGTGACGGTTTCCTTTGATGATAAGAAGACGGATTTACAGGCAATCAAGACAGCAGTTTCAGATTTCGGGCTTGGAATCGAGTAAAGGAGGAATTTGATATGAAAAGATATCGAGTAAACGTTCAAGGAATGACATGTACCGGTTGTGAAGAGCATGTAGCAATAGCGCTTAAGAACACCGGTGCTACAGGGGTTGAAGTCGATTTTCGTCGTGGTGAAGCTATATTTGAGCTTCCTAATGATGTGGAGGTTGAATCAGCAAAAAAGGCGATTACTGACGCAAACTATCAACCGGGACAAGCAGAAGAAGTTCAAAAACCTGAAATGACCAGTAATTTAATGAGGAAGTATCGGATGAATGTTCAAGGAATGACCTGCACTGGTTGTGAACAACATGTAGCTGTCGCTCTTGAAAATATTGGTGCAAAGGGAATTAACACCGATTTTGGCCTTGGAGAAGCTGTATTTGAATTGCCGAATGATGTAAAGCTGGAAACAGCCAAAAAAGCAATTGCTGATGCAAAATATCAACCAGGAGAAGCAGAAGAAATACAAGCACAATCGCAAGAAAAGCCAGATGTAAGTTTAGGTGATGAAGGTAATTACGACTATGACTACATCATTATTGGCTCTGGTGGGGCTTCCTTTTCTTCTGCCATTGAAGCCGTAAAATATGACGCAAAAGTGGCGATCATCGAACGTGGAACAGTAGGTGGAACTTGCGTGAACATCGGCTGTGTTCCGTCAAAAACGCTGTTAAGAGCTGGTGAAATCAATCATATAGCAAGAAACAATCCATTTGTGGGATTGCACACTTCAGCCGATAATGTGGATTTGGCACCATTGATAAAGCAGAAAAATAAGCTGGTCACGAATCTTCGAAATGCAAAGTATGTGGATTTAATTGATGACTATGGCTTTGAGTTAATCAAAGGCGATGCGAAATTCGTGGACGAAAAAACCGTTGAAGTGAACGGCATGAAGTTATCTGCCAAACGATTTTTAATCGCGACAGGTGCTTCCCCAGCTATGCCAAATATTGCTGGCCTAGATGAGGTCGATTATTTAACAAGCACCACGCTTCTTGAATTAAAGAAGGTTCCAAAGCGTCTTACCGTCATCGGCTCCGGCTATATCGGCATGGAATTAGGGCAACTATTCCACAATCTTGGCTCAGAAGTCACATTGATGCAAAGAAGCACGCGTCTGTTAAAGGAATACGATCCTGAAATCTCAGAAGCCATTACACAAGCCTTAACAGAACAAGGGGTCAATTTAGTGACAGGAGCATCCTTTGAACGAATCGAACAAGATGGGGACGTTAAAAAGGTTCATGTCGAGGTTAATGGAAAGAAGCGAATCATTGAAGCAGATCAATTGCTAGTTGCCACAGGAAGAACACCGAACACCGCAACTTTGAATTTACAGGCAGCAGGTGTTTTTGGCAAGTAGAAAATGTATGAAATGGCAATTAAAAATGCATACATACACTTGCCAAATTCCATGGTTAACGTTGAGAGATTGAGTCTTTGTATCGGTGACTTTCACCATTGAAGATGATTAAATGAGAATGATGAATCAGCCGATCAATGACGGCCTCTGTTAAAATGGGATCGCCAAAGACATTATTCCATTGGCTAAAAGGTAAATTGGTTGTCACAATGATGCTTTTGGTTTCATAACACATGGAAATAACTTGAAATAATAACTCTGCCCCCTGTTTATGCAATGGAATATAGCCCAATTCATCAAGAATCAAGAGATCCAACTTTTCGATTTGATTGAGAAATTTACCAAGGTCACCTTTTTCATTGGCCTCCAATAAAGCATTGACAATGGAGGCGGCCGTATAGAACTTCACTCTTTTTCCTTGTTTTTTCATCAAATTGAGGGCGATGAGAGTGGAAAGGAATGTTTTACCGGTTCCCACTCCGCCATAGAAGATAAGGTTTTCCTGATTTTTCGTAAACTCACCTTCTAAAATATAATCTTTTGTGATGCCTGGGGCTAGTTGAATCTCCCGCCAATCATAAGGTTTATTTGGAATTTTCGGCAATGTCGCCTGTTTTAGTAGTAAATTTATCCTTCTCTCATCTCGATGCTGCACTTCTCGTTCAAACAGCTTCAGTAAAAATTCCTCATTTGTTTCCGCATGGATGGTATGGTAATTGGCTGGAATCCAGCTTAATTTTAGTCTTTTGGCATATTCCTTAATCATTTGTTCCATGATGCCACATCTCCTTGGGATTCGAATAGGCGGTCATAATGCCTTACTCCTCGGATGGCTTCCGGCATATCTGGAACGTGTTTTTTCGGTTGAATTGGCTCTCGTATACCTCTTCCATTGATTAATTGATAAAATACCTGTTTAATCGATTCTACTTTCGGATGACCATACTGGGAGGCAATCCTCAAAGCCTGTGTCGAAACTTCGAAATCATGTTCTTTTAGTAAAACAGCTAGTAGTTGTAATGCTTCCTTCTTTTCTTGAACGGTACAATTGGAAAAATAATTTTTCCATTCTTCCGGCATCTTTTCATAGAAATCCGTATATTTTAATGCATTTGGCCTTTTGGCCATTAACGTAAGATATGGTTGCCATTTCATTGATTTTTGTTTTGTGCCATATAAACGCTCGTGCTTGATAATCAGCTCATGCTCTTCTGTTAAAATGGCAATCTCATGATAAGAGATCTTTGCCAAAACCTTTTGTTTGGCAAAACGGGGAGACGTGGAATATAAATTGTTTTCTAAATGGATGAAACCGTACTTATCAGCCGTGACCTGCTCATATCGGACACATTCAAATTCTTTGGCTGGCAATTGAAGAAATAACGCTTGTTCTTCTTCAAATAATTCAGCGATGAGTCGCTCCTTCTCATAATGCGGACGATTCCAGTCCTTCTCACATTTCTCCCATAAAGATTCATTAAAACTTTCTAGTTGATAGATTGTTTGTTCAGGTAAAAAGAAATGGTTTCGAATATATTTCACCTTTGATTCGACATTCCCTTTTTCATTTCCGCTGGCTGGGTTGCAGAACTCGCATTCAAAGCCATAATGTAAAACGAATCGTTGAAATGTCTCTGTCAATTCTCTTTCTCCGTTTGGCAAGATCGTTTTTACGGCAGGGGAGAGATTATCAAAACGAATGACCCTTGGAACCCTTCCCATATAGTGAAAGATTCGTTTTAATCCTTCCAAGAAACATTCTTGATTTTGAGCTGGCATGACTTGCACATAGGCCGCATTACTGTAAGGGAATGAAACGACCAGGTAAGGAAAATCGACGTATTTCCCCTGATAGAGAAAAGGAGCTTCTCCAAAATCAACTTGAGCCGTTGCAGGTTTCGATGCTAAAGGTAACGCAGCTGATTCACTTTGTTCGAGCAGTTCTTGTTTTCTTTTTGATACATAGAGCCGAACAGAACGATCTGAACCTGTAAATCCATATTCTTCTTTTAAGATTTCATACATTCGTTTCGCAGTTCTTCGATATTTTTTCTTCTTTGTCAAGTCCTCTTTAATCCATTGATCCAATATCGGTTTCACTGGATCCATCACTTTCGCTTTTCTCGTTTGTTTAACTTTTGAGGGATTGAAGTCTTCCATTTCCGCATACTTCTTCACTGTTCTTGGATCACGATTCATTCTTTTGGCAATATCGGAATAGGAACATCCTTTTTGGTTTGCTTCATATCTGATATAATGAATTTCAGCCACTGCTAACATCTCCTTGAATACCTCCCGTTGAACTGTTTTGTCCAACTAGGAGGGTAGTGTATTTGGGGAATGTTGGCAAGTGGTTTTTTTGTTTTATAGGACCTGCATAAATTAATTGCCAAACGTTACATTTTTAGTTTGCCATAAACACACCAAACACATCTGAAATAACTGAATTTAGTTTAACATTTGAGCATTCTAATACTTTCAGAATCCTATTTTTTTCTGAAGTCAAATGGCCGATCCATTTTTTACGAAGCCGAGTTAAATCACGAAGGTTTCGTATATCTTCTGGTGGAACAAAACTTTTTTCAATCAGTCCATAACGCAATAACTTCGCAATCCACTCTGCATCCGAAACATCTGTTTTTCTTCCAGGGACATTCTTGATTCTTTGAGCATTCGCTAATGTAATATCAAAGTAATCCTCCAAAATGTTATAAACAGGTTTCCAATAAACTCCAGTACTCTCCATCGCAATGTGCGTAATGCCATGGTTTTCCAACCACTTTAGTAAACGAAAGAGATCCTTTGTTAAAGTGGGGAAAGTTTCTGTTCCAATGAATAATTCATCGTCCTGTTCGCCAATCATGACACAAGCAACAATTGTTTCAGCATGTACATCTAATCCTGCACAACGTGTCATCAGTACATCCAATATAATCCCTCCCATAAAGTAGATTCACAAACAGCGAGTGAATTTGAAATATAAGCATTTTTCTGTACGTAGTCATCATTCCAAATGAATGAGCTAACAATGGGTTGTTCACCAAATCCACTCAAACAGTTTTTTATTCAGGGTATCATCCACCATAAAAGCCTACGTATTGTTAACTGTTTGTGTTATCTACATTATGGGAAAGAAATATCCATTTTCATGCCAGGGTTGTGAATGAAAATTCATGATTGTTTTATTTTGGTTTAATGTGTGGCCACACTAAACATATAAAAAATTTTATAGAAAAGGAGATTTGTGATGAATCAATTCACCAAATTGCTACTACCCATATTGCTTTTATTATTTTTAACAGCTTGTAATACCGATACTGCCAACAATGATGATGAAAATTCGACAAATCAACCATCCGAACAAGCTAAACAATCGGCTTATCCGCTGACGGTGACAGATGGCCGTGGTAAGGAAATTACCATTACGGAAAAACCGAAACGTATTGTTTCGACTGCTTTAGCTGTCGATGAATTGCTGGTGGATTTAGTACCTTCTGAAAATCTTGTAGGCGTCACAGCGATTTCTAGTGATCCAGCGATTTCCAATGTTGCAGGCAAAACCGATTCAATTGAAACGAAATTTGAAACCGTAACAGCCGAGCAAATTTTAGCATTAAAGCCAGATTTGGTGATTATTCCTTCTTACGTTAATCCAGATGTATTGAATCAATTAGAAAATGCCGGAATTACAACATTCCAAGTCATCGATGACACTTCCTTTGAAGGTATTTTAAAAACCGTTGAAACGCTGGGGAAAATTGTCGGAGAACAAGAAAAAGCGAATAACTTAATCGCGGATATTCAAAAACGAATCGATGCATTAAAAGAAAAAGCGGACAAAAAAGAAAATAAACCTCGCGTTCTTTATTACACGGAATACTCCTCCAGTGTGACAGACAATACCACAATCGGTGAAATGATTAAATTAGCCGGCGGAATTAATGTTGTATCGGAAGCAGGGATTTTAGGCGAATCCTACCCTGACTACCCGGAAATTTCAAAAGAGGTATTGGTTCAATTAAAACCAGATGTGATTTTTACAACTGCCTGGGGGTCTACTACAAACAATGGGGAGCCGGCTTTCGTAACAGAATGGAAAAAAGACCCTGCACTAAAAGACGTGCCAGCTATTAAAAACAATAAGATTTATGTGCTAGACAGCGCCAATGTAACCACTGCCTCCCACTATGTAATCGAAGGAGCAGAAGAAATGGCTGCGATTTTATCTAAGGAGTAACAAAAGATGAAGCAACTGAAAATGCCCGTCTTTTTTATCGCCAGTTTTATATTATTTCTATTCAGTATCGTCATCGCCACGAGTTTCGGTGGCGTGACGATTCCCTTTTTTGAAACCGTTCAAGTTTTTTTGGCGAAACTTCCTTTTTCCTATTTTGAAACGGACTCTACCTTTGAACAGATTTTGCTTTATATTCGCTTGCCACGTGTCATTGTAGCAAGCATTGTTGGTGCCAGTTTAGCTGTGTGTGGGGTGGTCATGCAAAGCTTATTCCGCAATCCGATGGCAGAACCGGGCATCATTGGCATCTCATCAGGAGGCTCTTTAGGAGGCGTCATTGCTATTTATTTTGGATTATCCCATATCAGTACCTTTTTTGTTCCTGTCTTTGGTTTTTTAGGGGCTCTCCTCACTTTGCTTCTTGTCTATATCATTTCTACATCAAACGGCAAAACATCCATGTTAACTCTTCTTTTAACAGGGGTCGCCATCAGTTCGTTCATTTCCGCTTGCAGTTCTCTTATTATTACATACGCGAGTTACGGCCAATTGCAGCAAATTCTATACTGGCTTATGGGCAATTTAAATGGACGGGATTGGGATGATGTAAAGCTGTTAATTCTCCCTTTTATCCTTTGCAATATTCTCATATTCAGCTACCGCAAGCAGTTGGATATTTTATTGCTTGGGGAAGAGGAAGCGAAAAACTTGGGCATCCATGTGCAACGGACACGCACCATTTTATTAATTAGCGCTTCTTTATTAACAGGGGTTTGCGTCTCTTTGACTGGCGCCATTGGATTTGTCGGCTTAATTGTTCCTCATATGATTCGCTTGTTGATTGGGCCAACCCATCGTTATTTGATACCAACCAGTCTGATAGGTGGTGCATTATTTTTAACATTGGCTGACTTAATCGCGCGCCTCGTTATTCGCCCAGCTGAAATTCAAATTGGGATCATTACTGCATTCTTAGGCGCTCCATATTTTATTTTCTTAATATTGCGCCAGAAAAAAATGGAGGGACTTTTATGAATGAAACGGCTCTTGAAATTCAATCTTTAACCTTTCATCGAAATGCCCGAACCATTTTTAATAACCTTTCCTTCACTGTTGAAAAAGGGAAGTTTATTGCCCTCATTGGACCGAATGGAACGGGAAAATCTACCTTATTAAAATGTTTGGCCGGCATTAATCGGATTGATAGCGGAGACATTAAAATTTTTAATCGGTCCCTTCGACAGCTGAAACCTATGGAAATCGCCAAACGCATCACCTATATGCCCCAAACGACCACATTAGAGACGAATTTTACTGTGCAACAAGTGGTCGAAATGGGGCGTTATCCACACAAAAAACGGTTTTCCCGCTGGATGAAAACCGATCAGCTGGCCGTCAAAAAAGCGTTGGAGCAAGTCGGCATCAGCCATTTGAAACATCGATTTGTCCCTTCTTTATCTGGAGGAGAACGGCAGCTTGTCTATTTAGCAAAAGCCATTGCTCAAGAAACAGATATTTTACTATTAGATGAACCGACTTCTGACTTAGATATTTACTATCAAGTCATTGTAACGGACATTCTTCATTCTCTCGTACAGGAAGGAAAAACGGTCATAGCAGCCATTCATGATATCAATTTAGCTACCCGCATTTGTGACCAATGTATTTTTTTAAAAGATGGAAAGTTTGTGGCTTATAATGCCCCTTCTGACGCGTTAAATACCGAAAATATTGCCAAAACATTTCAGGTGAAATCCATCATTTATCAAGAACCTTTAACGAAGAAAAAACAGATGATGCCTGTTGATGTATTAACATAGTGAAGGAGTAAAATTCAATGAAAAAAGATTTACGCTATATTTGTTATAGCTATATGAAAGAAAAAAGCTGCAAAGTGGATTATGAAGTGCTTTCAGATGCTTTAACTGTCAGCATTGGCATGGTGATTCCCTATTTAACCAAAGAGCATGAACAAATTATAAAAGATGATCTCATTCGCCTGCAGCAATTAACGTATCACGCCAATGGTTCTGTTCGGGGCAACCTGGCTATCACGGAAGAAGATGTTGAATGGTTAAGCTCACGGTACGACTATTATAGCGGGCAAGTGGGCGAAGCAATGAAACATTTCGTCATACCACAAGGATGTCTGGCAGCACTGCATTTGCATCGTGTGAGAAATGATGCAAAGCTTGTTTACCGCGCCTTGTATTTTGTCGAATCAAATGAGATCTCAACTAAATTCACATTTTTAGGAAATGAAAATATGGAAAAGACCAATAACTATTGAAAAAGCGATTAACGTCATATGTGTTGTTCGTAAGCTTTTAACCTTTTTATTTTTAAATAACATCAACCCAATAACACCAGCTATTGTAAATACAATTATTGATACTAACCCACTTACCCCTTCATCTTCTAATCTTCCTTCATGAAGGTACATGAGAATTCCGTGACTGATACCTAAAATGAGAGTGGCAATTCCAATCAGTATGTGGTATTTACCTAAAAATTTCGTGATCGATATATAAACTTGCTTAATTGACGGAAATGTCGTAATCATCGGTTTTGTTAATCTTCTCATTGGAAATATTAACCCAGCCACTGCAAATGTGATAACGGTTCCCCAGCCAATCATTTCTCCTGCATCTTCATAGCGATCGTCTATATGTTCTTTTTTGCCATACTCCCATTCGTAATGCTCATGATGCTTCCCAAAATCATCATCGGCAAATGCAATGTAACTAGACGTAGAAATCAGTGTAAAAAAGAATGTTAGTGCCATCAATAATTTCAAATATTTCATACATCTTCTCCTGTTCATATTGATTTTTAATAGAAGTGTAAATAAGCAATATGAAAAACCTCTGAAAAAATGGTCGTACTAAAAATTTTTCACTCTATTCTCATGGAAAACTATGTGAATATAAGTTGAAAATTATTCAGTAGATGAAATAATTTTAAAATAAAAAACGAGGCTGTCTAGAAAGTCGAACACTTTCTGAACAGCCTTACTTCTTATAGTAATATCCTCTTAAAAACTTTCCCTGCGGTGGTTACAAAACGCGCCTCCTCGTTGCAATTTATCTGCGGCAAAAACTCTAGCGAAAGCCGCAAAGGGGACGTCTCAACTTTTCAGACGCCTGTTAAGTAACAAAAAAGTTGTATACTGAAAAGTTCATTGAAAAGCAAAACACCGTTCAGAAATATGAACGGTGTAACAAAAAAGTTGTATACTCATTTTATAATTTTTTGAATCAGCCGATTAAAAAGTGACAAAATTGTTGTATACTCAATTTCCTTTATTTGGATTTTACAAGTTCCTTCAAAAACTCTATTGCACTTTCTAATTTACCGCGAAAGGCTTTGTAGAGAATAGATCGTTTTACGATATATCTATCATTAGATAAAACTTCTATCAAAAATAGTTTTAAGAAAGTCATCGTAAACTCCTTGATTTTTCAAGGGGGTTTTTTATTGTAATGACAAAAAAGTTTTAAAAAGAATTTCTTTCTGATCGGATTGTGACCAAAAAACTTTTAAAAATAGCGTAATTTATTCCGACGGAGTTTTTATCATCATCTAATACAGGAACTATTTATTATTCCAACATATAACATTCGAACTTTGGTTGACAATAGCTAAAGTTTTTCATGTAATAAGTTTCTTTCAACATCAAATTAGCGATCCGATACAATTAAAACATCTACATATTTCAGCTTCTGCATGATTACATTAATAATTGACCCTTTCCAAATCTCTTCCCACCGCGTCCGAGCGGACATCCCCATAACGATTTGTGTAATTTTATATTGGCGGCACACTTCTACAATTTGTTGAGCCACTTTTCTTGATTTAGCTTCTTGAATAATAAATGTGGCGCCAAATTGCTCAGCTAGATTTTTCCACTCATGGATTACTTTTTCGTCTTGATGACCTGATTGTTTAATATGAAGAATATAGAGATCGGCATTTAAACGATCGGCAATCCTCCAGCCTCGACGAATTAATTTCTCTGCGTTCGGTCGGTAGTTCACACACACCAAAATTTTTTCGTGTATGCCTGATGGTTCTTCAATGCCTAATTCCGTTCTCTCTTTTTCTAGCCGTAAATCAATGTCATCGGCCACTTCACGCAGTGCCAGCTCCCGTAAAGCGACTAAATTTCCTTTGCGAAAAAAATTATTGAGAGCTTGTTGGATCTTTTCTTTACTATATACTTTTCCTTCTTTAATACGCTCAAGGAGCGTTTCTGGACTGACATCGATAATTTCTATTTCATCAGCTTCCTTTAGTATGGAGTCAGGGACTCTTTCGTTTACTTGTATACCCGTAACCTGTTGAACAATGTCTCGGACACTTTCTAAATGTTGAATGTTCATCGCCGTCCAGACATGAATCCCTGCTTGTAGGATCTCTTGAACATCTTGATAACGTTTTTTATTTTTTGAGCCGGGGGCTGCGAGCTCATCAATAATGACGACATCAGGATTTCGCTTAATAATGGCTTCCACATCTAATTCTTGGAATTCGCGTCCCTTGTAATGAATCGTTTTTTTCGGAATAATTTCTAAATCTTTGATTTCGGCTTCTGTATCAGCACGACCATGAGTTTCGACTAATCCAATGACAATGTCAACCCCTTTTGCTTTCAGGTCATGTGCGTCCCTTAACATATGAAACGTTTTACCGACACCGGGAGCCGCCCCAATATAAATTTTGAGGCGGCCCTTTTTCATTTTTTCGATTTTCTTTAATATTTCTTCCGGGCTCATTCTTTTGTATTTTCTTCCATTATCCATATCCTTATTAACCTCTCATCAAGACTTGTTTTGAATCATCTTTTGCAGTTCCATATTCAGTTTTAATACATTTACTCTTGGTTCTCCAAAAATTCCTAACATTCTTCCTTCAATATGCTTTTTCACCAAATTATTTAGTTGTTCTTCAGATAAACCAGTAGCTTTGGCAACAGAAGGAACTTGGAAGAAAGCCGCGGCAGGGCTGATATGAGGATCCAGCCCTGATCCGGAATTCGTGATTAAATCTAACGGAACTTCTTCTTTCGTTTTTCCGGGATTTTTCTTTAACCATTCTTCGGCTGCCTTCTCTGTTCGCTGAATCATTTCCTCATTAGAAGGGGCATAGTTAGGTGAACCTGAAGCAGCTGCATCAAAATTAATGGAAGAGATACGCCCATGAAAATATCTTGGATCTTGAAACGACTGACCGATTAACTCCGAGCCGACAGCTTTGTTTTCATCATTATAAACAATGCTTCCATTCGCCTGATGAGGGAAGAGCGTTTGTGCAATTCCTGTCATGAAGGCAGGATAGCCTAAACCGAATAAAAGTATCATCACAATCGCCAAACGAATACATTTCATATACCTCATTCCTCCTTTACTATTAAACGAACATTCCGACAAAAAGGTCAATGAGCTTAATACCGATAAATGGAGCGATCACGCCACCTAAACCATAGATCAATAAGTTGCGGCGCAATAGCTTCACAGCTGGCATCGGTTTATAGGTAATCCCTTTCATCGCTAATGGAATTAATAAAGGGATAATAATCGCGTTAAAGATTAATGCCGATAAAATGGCACTCGTAGGCGAATGTAAGTGCATAAAATTTAAAGCTTTCATTTGCGGAATGGCCACCGTAAACATAGCTGGTAAAATCGCAAAGTATTTCGCAATATCATTCGCAATACTAAAAGTTGTTAGGGCTCCGCGTGTCATCAATAACTGTTTACCAATGGAGACCACTTCAATAATTTTTGTTGGGTCTGAATCAAGATCGACCATGTTGGCGGCTTCTTTCGCAGCAATCGTTCCGCTGTTCATCGCTAATCCCACATCTGCCTGTGCCAAAGCAGGAGCATCATTTGTCCCGTCCCCTGTCATGGCCACCAAGTTACCTTTTGCTTGTTCTTCGCGAATCACACGAATTTTATCTTCTGGTTTGCTTTCAGCAATAAAATCATCTACTCCTGCTTCTTTCGCAATGGTAGCCGCAGTTAATGGGTTATCGCCTGTACACATAATCGTTTTAATCCCCATCTTCCGAAGTTCTTCAAATCGCTCTCGCATCCCCGGCTTAACCGTATCTTTCAAGTAGATAATCCCTACAATCTTCTTGCCTACTGAAACGGCTAACGGCGTTCCTCCTTGATTGGCTATTTGATCGCTTTTTTCTTTCAAATCGTTCGGAATTTCGCCACCTAATTGCTGAACATATTTTTGTATTGCATCCACTGCTCCCTTGCGGTAGGAAACGCCATTAATATCCATGCCGCTCATCCGCGTTTCAGCAGCAAATGGAATAAATTCGGCTTGTTCATATTGAGAATGATCAATCGAAAATCCTTGATTTTTCGCCAACTCTAAAACAGAACGTCCCTCTGGTGTTTCATCTTTTAAAGAAGAGAGGACCGCCGCTTCTCGTGCATCTTCCTCAGTTGCCGAACCAACGGGGATGAACTGTGAAGCCATCCGGTTACCAAACGTGATGGTTCCCGTTTTATCCAGAATAATGGTACTTATATCCCCTGCAGCTTCTACGGCTTTACCAGACATGGCCAACACATTAAAGCGGGTAACACGGTCCATTCCGGCAATACCAATCGCTGAAAGAAGTCCGCCAATCGTTGTTGGAATTAAACAAACGAGCAACGCAATTAAAGTGACGATCTGTAATTTTATACCTACATAACTGGCGATAGGTATCAATGTGATGACAACCATTAAGAAAATGAGAGTAAGCGTAATCAGTAATGTATTTAACGCCAATTCGTTTGGTGTTTTTTGTCGTGAAGCTCCTTCGACTAATGAAATCATTTTATCTAAGAATGATTCACCCGGATCCACCGTAATTCTCACTTTAATCGAGTCACTGACCACCTTCGTTCCACCGGTAACCGAGCTAAAATCTCCTCCTGCTTCTTTTATGACAGGAGCTGATTCCCCTGTAATGGCTGATTCATCAATGGACGCTAATCCTTCAATAATCTCCCCATCTCCGGGGATAATGTCACCAACTTCGACCAATACAATATCGCCTTTCCTTAACTGCGTAGACGACACGGTTTCAATTTCACCTTTATGATTGATTCGTTTCGCTATCGTATCGGCTTTGGTTTTCTTTAAGGAATCCGCTTGTGCTTTCCCTCTTCCCTCGGCAATCGCTTCGGCAAAGTTTGCAAACAGAATCGTGAACAGCAAGATGATAAAAACAGCCAACACATATCCTCGATTTTGTATGTTAAAATATTGAGGCATGAAAAGCATCCACAATATAATAAAGGTTCCAACTTCGACAACAAACATGACCGGATTGCGCATCATGACAAGCGGATTTAATTTTTTAAAGCTGTCAATAACAGCTTGTCGTACAATAGGTCCCTGAAAAAGCGACTGCTTTTTTATTTCAGATTTCATGTTTATCTCTTCCTCCTTCTAACGAATCGTTAAAAACTCAGCGATTGGACCTAATACAAGTACAGGGAAGAATGTTAATGCTCCGATAACTAATACAGTACCAATCAAAATCACCCCAAATGTGGCGTTGTCTGTCCGAAACGTACCAATTGTCTCCGGCACAGGCTGTTTTTGAACCAATGAACCCGCCACGGCTAACATAGCAATGATCGAAATATATCTTCCTAATAGCATGACCATTCCTGTCGAAATATTCCAGAATGGAGTGTTATCTCCTAATCCTTCAAAACCAGAACCATTATTTGCCGCTGATGAGGTGTACTCATATACGACTTGCGAAACCCCATGAAAGCCCGGGTTGCTAATCGCATCCGTACCTAAATGCGTCATAAACGCAATCGCAGATGGAACCAAAATAATGAATGGATGCGTCAAGAGGGCAATCACCATCAGTTTGATTTCCCGCGGCTCAATTCTCCGGCCTAAAAATTCCGGTGTACGTCCTACCATGAGCCCAGCTAAAAAGACAGCGAGAATGGCATACATTAATATATTGACAAAACCAACACCGTCACCGCCAAACACGTTGTTGAGCATCATCCCCACAAGTGGAACCAATCCACCAATTGGAGTGAGTGTATCATGCATATTGTTTACCGATCCTGTTGTCGCAGAGGTTGTGACTGCCGTAAACATGCTGGACAATGCGACACCAAACCGAACTTCTTTTCCTTCCATATTTCCTTGGGAAGAAGAGAGGCCCATCTTATTAAGCGCAGGATTCCCAGACTGCTCAGCACTATAAACGATAGAAAGCAGTACAAGGAAAATAGCTAACATCGTTCCGAAAAGAACCCAACCTTGTTTACGATTTTTCACTGCCAGCCCATAAGTAAATGGGATGGCCGCTGGAATGCACCACATCGACAACATTTCAATGACGCTCGTCAGAGGATTAGGGTTTTCAAAAGGATGAGCAGAGTTTGTCCCGAAAAATCCTCCTCCGTTCGTTCCTAAATGTTTAATCGATTCCAGCGATGCCACAGGACCCAACGCTAATGTTTGTACTTTCCCTTCCAATGTAGTGACCGTTGCACTAGAAGCGAATGTTTGCGGCACGCCCAGCGCAACAAGAACAAGCGTCACAATGACGGAAAGAGGGAGCAGAACTCTCACATTCGCTCGAATGAAATCTTGAAAAAAGTTGCCAATAACGTTTCCTTTCGTTGATAGAGCGCGAATGACAGCCATCGCTACAGCGATGCCAGTAGCGGCAGAAGTAAACATCATCATTGTGACAAATATCATCTGGGATAAAATCGAAAGCCCTGTCTCACCGCTATAGTGTTGTAAGTTCGTGTTGGTCATAAAGCTGACCACTGTGTTAAAAGTGAGAGTAGGTTCCATGTTATCAATCTTGGCAGAATTGAAAGGCAAATATTTTTGTAATCTCAGCACGAGATAAGAAATTCCTAAAAGAACAGCATTGACGGAAAGTAAAGTGAATGTATATTTTTTCCATCCAGTCGCTTCAAGACTTTTAAGACCAGCTGTCCAATAAATTGCTTTTTCAATGGGGAAAAACACTTTATCTAGCTTGCTTTTTTCTTTGAAAAACACAAGATACATATATCGGCCTAATGGCATTGCTATTAATATCAATAAAAGAACGACGATCATTACCTGCAATATATCGTATCCCATAAGTTGAAAAACCCTCCATTTCTCATTCAAGTAAATTAAAATTTCTCAGGGTATATCAATGCATACACCAGATAAACCAACACCATCAAAGTTATCGCTCCAATTATCCACATCATTTTTCTTCTCCTCCATTGACTACATCATCACACCAAATCGCAAATCCGCAAAATGAAGCAAAAGTTGCGGCTAGTAACAAAATCACGAAAATATCCCACACGGTTTTATCCTCCTATGAAAACAATTTACAAACTTTAATAGGTTATCATTTTTTTCCTAAAATATTCAATTCATGAGCGCAAAAAACCAACAGGAGGGTATCCTTTTGGTTTTTCGGCAACAACAAATAACCCCTCCTCTCATGACGCTTACGAGGTTAGCTGACGGATTCGGGTGATGAGAGTCACCCTACTCATCCAGAACAATCACAAGTTCTGAATGAGATTCACCCCATGTGATCAATAAGATCACGGTTGGTTCCCCCGCTCCTATTCGGATTCAGCGACTATTAGGGAAATCATTAATTTATGAAGTTGTTGGTGTAATCATACTCCTTTCCAATGTTTTTGGCAAGTAGAAAATGTATGAAATGGCAATTAAAAATGCATACATACACTTGCCAAATTCCATGGTTAACGTTGAGAGATTGAGTCTTTGTATCGGTGACTTTCACCATTGAAGATGATTAAATGAGAATGATGAATCAGCCGATCAATGACGGCCTCTGTTAAAATGGGATCGCCAAAGACATTATTCCATTGGCTAAAAGGTAAATTGGTTGTCACAATGATGCTTTTGGTTTCATAACACATGGAAATAACTTGAAATAATAACTCTGCCCCCTGTTTATGCAATGGAATATAGCCCAATTCATCAAGAATCAAGAGATCCAACTTTTCGATTTGATTGAGAAATTTACCAAGGTCACCTTTTTCATTGGCCTCCAATAAAGCATTGACAATGGAGGCGGCCGTATAGAACTTCACTCTTTTTCCTTGTTTTTTCATCAAATTGAGGGCGATGAGAGTGGAAAGGAATGTTTTACCGGTTCCCACTCCGCCATAGAAGATAAGGTTTTCCTGATTTTTCGTAAACTCACCTTCTAAAATATAATCTTTTGTGATGCCTGGGGCTAGTTGAATCTCCCGCCAATCATAAGGTTTATTTGGAATTTTCGGCAATGTCGCCTGTTTTAGTAGTAAATTTATCCTTCTCTCATCTCGATGCTGCACTTCTCGTTCAAACAGCTTCAGTAAAAATTCCTCATTTGTTTCCGCATGGATGGTATGGTAATTGGCTGGAATCCAGCTTAATTTTAGTCTTTTGGCATATTCCTTAATCATTTGTTCCATGATGCCACATCTCCTTGGGATTCGAATAGGCGGTCATAATGCCTTACTCCTCGGATGGCTTCCGGCATATCTGGAACGTGTTTTTTCGGTTGAATTGGCTCTCGTATACCTCTTCCATTGATTAATTGATAAAATACCTGTTTAATCGATTCTACTTTCGGATGACCATACTGGGAGGCAATCCTCAAAGCCTGTGTCGAAACTTCGAAATCATGTTCTTTTAGTAAAACAGCTAGTAGTTGTAATGCTTCCTTCTTTTCTTGAACGGTACAATTGGAAAAATAATTTTTCCATTCTTCCGGCATCTTTTCATAGAAATCCGTATATTTTAATGCATTTGGCCTTTTGGCCATTAACGTAAGATATGGTTGCCATTTCATTGATTTTTGTTTTGTGCCATATAAACGCTCGTGCTTGATAATCAGCTCATGCTCTTCTGTTAAAATGGCAATCTCATGATAAGAGATCTTTGCCAAAACCTTTTGTTTGGCAAAACGGGGAGACGTGGAATATAAATTGTTTTCTAAATGGATGAAACCGTACTTATCAGCCGTGACCTGCTCATATCGGACACATTCAAATTCTTTGGCTGGCAATTGAAGAAATAACGCTTGTTCTTCTTCAAATAATTCAGCGATGAGTCGCTCCTTCTCATAATGCGGACGATTCCAGTCCTTCTCACATTTCTCCCATAAAGATTCATTAAAACTTTCTAGTTGATAGATTGTTTGTTCAGGTAAAAAGAAATGGTTTCGAATATATTTCACCTTTGATTCGACATTCCCTTTTTCATTTCCGCTGGCTGGGTTGCAGAACTCGCATTCAAAGCCATAATGTAAAACGAATCGTTGAAATGTCTCTGTCAATTCTCTTTCTCCGTTTGGCAAGATCGTTTTTACGGCAGGGGAGAGATTATCAAAACGAATGACCCTTGGAACCCTTCCCATATAGTGAAAGATTCGTTTTAATCCTTCCAAGAAACATTCTTGATTTTGAGCTGGCATGACTTGCACATAGGCCGCATTACTGTAAGGGAATGAAACGACCAGGTAAGGAAAATCGACGTATTTCCCCTGATAGAGAAAAGGAGCTTCTCCAAAATCAACTTGAGCCGTTGCAGGTTTCGATGCTAAAGGTAACGCAGCTGATTCACTTTGTTCGAGCAGTTCTTGTTTTCTTTTTGATACATAGAGCCGAACAGAACGATCTGAACCTGTAAATCCATATTCTTCTTTTAAGATTTCATACATTCGTTTCGCAGTTCTTCGATATTTTTTCTTCTTTGTCAAGTCCTCTTTAATCCATTGATCCAATATCGGTTTCACTGGATCCATCACTTTCGCTTTTCTCGTTTGTTTAACTTTTGAGGGATTGAAGTCTTCCATTTCCGCATACTTCTTCACTGTTCTTGGATCACGATTCATTCTTTTGGCAATATCGGAATAGGAACATCCTTTTTGGTTTGCTTCATATCTGATATAATGAATTTCAGCCACTGCTAACATCTCCTTGAATACCTCCCGTTGAACTGTTTTGTCCAACTAGGAGGGTAGTGTATTTGGGGAATGTTGGCAAGTGGTTTTTTTGTTTTATAGGACCTGCATAAATTAATTGCCAAACGTTACATTTTTAGTTTGCCATAAACAGCAGGCGTAAAAGTAGGCTCTCGTGGCGAAATCGTGATTGATGAGTATTCGAAAACGACGAATGCACGCATTTATGCAGCAGGAGATGTGACGCTTGGTCCTCAATTTGTTTATGTGGCAGCTTATGAAGGTGGAATGGCTGCGAAAAATGCCATCGGAGGACTGAACAAAAAGCTAAATTTAGAGGTTGTTCCTGGGGTTACGTTCACTGCTCCAGCAATTGCAACGGTTGGTTTGACGGAGCAACAGGCAAAAGAAAAAGGATATGAAGTGAAAACATCCGTCTTGCCGTTAGATGCCGTTCCAAGAGCCTTGGTTAATCGGGAAACAACAGGTGTGTTTAAACTGGTGGCGGACGAGAAAACACTAAAAGTGTTAGGGGCTCATGTTGTGGCTGAAAACGCAGGAGACGTGATTTATGCGGCAACACTGGCTGTCAAATTCGGTTTAACTGTAGAGGATCTCCGTGAAACGATGGCTCCATATTTAACAATGGCCGAAGGATTGAAGCTGGCTGCCCTTACGTTTGATAAAGATGTATCAAAATTATCTTGTTGTGCTGGTTAAAGCTCCTTTTTAGGAGCTTTTTTAATTTTACTTATTCATTTAAGTGAGTGACGTTAAACTGTTCAACATATTATTCATGACCAATATATTTAACGCCTAGTTATTATTAAGTTTTTTAAAATTTAGTCTTGATAAACAGTCACCATCGGGTACCGGTAAATCTATTAATTCAGGAAACAATGATGTGATCTCATTGTTATGTCGAGTATAAATTTTGACTTTGCTATTGAACTTAGTCCAAATACATCTAAATCCATCAAGCTTTAATTCTGTTATCCAATTTTCGTCATCAAAAGGCTGATCTATGCTATGCAGCAACATTGGGGATATAAACATATAAACACCTCTAGGTAATTTTAACATGAAGAAATTAGATGCTATACAGTTTTACCTTTGGTAAGTTATTGAAAAAGATATAGGAGATGTTAGTAGATAAAAGGGCAAGTTGATACAAACAAAGCGACAGAAAGGAAAGGTAAAAATGTATGAAGAGGTTTCTGTCTTGAAAGGGAAAACACTGACAAAAATTGAAACCGATTATGAAGACGAATTAATTTTTTATACTTCTGACGGGGAGATTTACAAAATGTATCATGAACAGCATTCTTATGAATCTGTGTCTATCGAGGACATAAATGGCGATTTGAAAGACTTGATTGGTAATCCTATAACAATGGCAGAAGAAGTTACTCAAGATGACCTTAACGCTCCCGAAAGTGGGACATGGACATTTTATAAATTTGCTACAATTAAAGGATTTGTAACTATTCGTTGGTATGGAGAATCTAACGGTTATTACTCAGAATCAGTAGATTTTATAAGGATTCACTGATGCACATTTCGATTTAAATATACACTAGACAAAAACTGCGAGGAAAGGAAATTACTAAATGAATTATAAAGTAATCAATAAATTAGTGAGGTATGACGGAAAGATATGGATGATTGACGCAATATCGGACAAAGGAATGGCTACTATCTTTAGTAATGGGCAGGTGGCCATAGCACCTGAAAAAGAACTTGAATACTTAAAAGAAATTGATGCATAGGTCAGAGTAATAGCACATAATCAATATACAAACACTATGATTAGGAGGATTTATATGAAGTTACCTAAACATGTCAAAGAAGCATTAGCGAAGTCTGCCGATAATTACCAAGTCGCTAGGAAACAGCAACTAATATTTCAAGAATGGGTAGAAAAGAACTTTGGAGAAGAAGCAATAAATCATGATAATGTAAGAGATGCTATAGTTAATTGGGTAGAGCAGACCAATAATCCTCATATAGCTATTAAGCAGTTGGAGAGTGAACTGGACGATTTTATGAAATAAGATAACTAATAAATTAATGTCGCATTAAAATAAGCCCTTCTTGAATTCAGAGGGGCTGTTTTTATTAATGACTGTTTCACCTTGGTTTTGATCTCATAAAACTTACGTTCCTAAAATTATTTCATTTGGTTAACAAAATTCAAGTGATCTATTCCCCTGTCCTTTAGCACTCTTTTTGAATATAAAGGAGAATATCCGTATTGCCTATAAATTTCATTTAGACTAAGCCTTTTGTTGATATGCAAATGATATATTTTTTCAAAATCTTTACTTCTCTTATTAAATGCAATATCAGGTAGTTTTAAAAGTTTGATATTGTTTTCGTTAAATAAAAGTTCTAAATCTTTTGTAGAAATCCCAATTTCTTTTTGGATTTCAAAAGGCGTTTTTAACATTTGGTGATTCAAATATACTAACTTGTCCAATAAATGTTGATACTTTTTCCATTGATAATCACTATACTCCCGCTTGGGAATATTAACTTTATCATTGGCATAAAAAATGAAACTTTGTTCTTTACAAGAGTGTCGATCGCCTCTTTTCCAAAATCTTTTTCACCGCCGCGTCCAAGCGAATATGCCTCATCTATGAATAAAATTCCCCCTGCCGCCTTTTTAACCAGATCACGGGTTTTTTGAGCTGTGTGACCGATGTACTCTCCAACAAGATCGGCTCTTTCCGCTTCAATTAAATGCCCCTTCGGCAAAACGCCCATCTTTTGAAAAAGCTTTCCTATCAGGCGGGCAACCGTCGTTTTCCCTGTTCCCGGATTTCCTTTGAACATCATATGAAGCGCCTGTGGGCTCGTCTTCAGACCGGCAGCCTCCCGTTTCTTATTTATATATATCCAGGCGTAAACTTCTTTTAACGTCTTTTTCACATCCTGCATGCCTACAAGTGCATTCATTTCCTCTTCAATTTCTCTTAATATGGCATGCTGGCTCGGCAAAGATTTTGCAGCAGCCGGCCTGCCCTCAATCTTTCTGGTTTTTTCGCGTTTCTGCACATTGAGCATTATACTGATCTGGCCGTTATTCTTCATCTTGATTGGTTCATCCACAGCTTCTCACCTCTCATTCAGACACAGTATACGCCCAATTATGTATTTGTGTTCCTGCCGCCTGATACAATTATATTAATATCAGGGTAAACTGATTCCTTAAGAAAAAAACACGTACACCATAACGGTGCACGCAGTTGGGTGGTTTCCTATTGTTCCTCGTAATTTATCTGAACGTTTCTCTGTGGAGAAAATGTAGAAATCGCATGTTTAAATACTAGCTGCTGCTTGCCTTCTGTTTCGAATAATACGGTAAAATTGTCAAACCCCTTCACCTGCCCGCGGAGTTGAAAACCGTTCAAGAGGAAAACAGTGACAGGGATTCCTTCTTTGCGCAATTGATTTAAAAATTGATCTTGAATATTGACTGGTTGTTTCAATCTGATAGCCTCCTCTTTTTCTCTATTAGTTATGTATTCGATTTTAATTCTAGCTTTCCTGCTATAAAATCAATAATTTGCTCTATTTTGTTCAAGTGTTCCCCTTCATTGGTCATGTCAAACCATGTCACATCCATTTTATTGCGGAACCAGGTAAATTGGCGCTTTGCGTAGCGCCGGGTGTTTTTCTTTAACAAATCGACCGCTTGCTCTAACGTCAAGTTGCCTGCAAAATACTCATATAATTCCTTATATCCGATCGCCTGGACAGATTGGGTATCGCGGATGCCTTTGTCATAAAAATACCTTGCCTCCTCCAATAGCCCTTCTTCCATCATCAAATCTACCCGTTTATTGATCCGTTTATACAATTTTTCACGATCCATGCTTAACCCGATTAATGCAATATCATACAAAAGTTCGTGGTTTTGGGCTTTTGGCTGATCACTCTTTCTTTTCCCGGTCAAATGGTGGATTTCCAAAGCGCGGATAACCCTTTTAACGTTATTTGGGTGAATGCCCTCGGCGCTGCTTGGGTCGACAGCCTGTAATTCCTTGTATAGCTCCGCACCTTCTCCAGCAGCAGCCCTTTTCTCCAATTCGGACCTGTATGCAGGGTCCCCTTCCGTTTCTGTAAATCGGTAATCATAAAGGACCGACTGTACATAAAGTCCCGTACCTCCTACGATGAGCGGGACAGAACCCCGGGCAGTGATCTCATCGATTTTCTGCCTGACAACGGATTGAAACTCGGCGACCGAAAAGGGCTCATCAGGCTCCCGTATATCCAGCAGATGATGCGGAATGCCTTCCATTTCTTCAGGCCGGATTTTAGCCGTACCGATATCCATGCCTTTATATACCTGCATGGAATCTCCGCTGATGATTTCAGAACCGAATGCTTTTGCTATTTCAATGCTTGCTTTTGTTTTGCCGACTGCTGTAGGCCCTACGAGAACAATCAGCTTTTTTTTGCTATTCAATTGTCTCACTGCTTTCTAGATTGCTTATTCTCATATTAACAGAAGTCGACTTTTTATCAAAATATCTTAATACCCGGGAAAAACGGTTACCAAAGAATGTAAACTGATTAATGCCAAAACATAAAATTTCATTCGCCCGAACATGGACCAAAAGCGGGAACCGTTTTTAAGGCCAATTACGAAGGTTTAAATACAGTGGCGGCTTTAACAGCTGTCTTCCAGCCTTTGTACAATTTTATCGATTCCTCTTCAGGCATATTGGGAAGGAATTCTTGATCCAAAGACCATTTTACCCCGATTTCTTTTTTATCTTTCCAAAAACCGACAGCAAGCCCCGCCAAATAAGCGGCACCTAAAGCGGTTGTTTCATTGATTTGCGGCCTTTCCACTTCAACCCTCAGCAAATCGCTCTGAAATTGCATCAGAAAGTTATTTCTCACCGCACCGCCGTCAACACGAAGCTTCTTCAGGGAAATGCCGGAATCCGCTTCCATCGCCATCAGGACATCTTTTGTCTGATACGCAAGCGACTCAAGCGTCGCACGGATAAAATGCTCTTTGGAGGTTCCTCTTGTCAGCCCGAAAATCGCACCGCGCACATCACTGTCCCAATAAGGTGTCCCCAGCCCCACAAATGCCGGAACAACATACACGCCGTCTGAAGATTCCACCTTCATAGCGTATTCTTCGCTGGAAGGAGAGTCATCAATCATTCTCAGCCCGTCCCTTAACCATTGAATGGCGGATCCTGCGACAAAAATACTGCCTTCAAGTGCATATTCCACTCTTCCTTCCAGCCCCCAGGCTATCGTCGTCAGCAGCCCGTGATTCGACATGACAGGCTTTTCACCTGTGTTCATCAACATAAAACAGCCTGTTCCATAAGTGTTCTTTGCCATTCCCGTATCAAAGCAAGCATGCCCGAACAAGGCAGCCTGCTGATCTCCCGCAGCTCCGGCAATCGGCACTTCCTGCTGAAAGAAATGCTGCGGCACTGTCCGGCTGTATATTTCAGAGGAAGGCCTGACTTCCGGAAGCATCGGAGAGGGAACTTCCAGGATATCCAATAATTCTTCATCCCACTCCAACGTATGAATATTGAACATCAAAGTCCTCGACGCATTTGAATAATCGGTTACATGCGTCTTGCCGCCAGAAAGCTTCCAAATGATCCAGGAATCCATCGTGCCAAACAGCAATTGGCCGCTCCTTGCTTTTTCTTTTGCGCCATCGACATGATCAAGGATCCATTTCACTTTCGTTCCTGAAAAATACGGATCGATCAATAGTCCTGTCTTTTTTCTGAATTTTTCTTCGAAACCGAGTTCACGCAATTTCCTACAAATCGACTCGGTTTGCCTTGATTGCCATACGATTGCGTTATAGATCGGTTGTCCTGTGAATTTGTCCCAAATGACTGTTGTTTCCCTCTGGTTAGTAATGCCTATGCCTGCAACCTGTGAGGGGTTCACCCTCGCCTCGGTCAGGCAGGATACGATTACAGCCAATACCGAACCCCAAATTTCATTCGCATCATGCTCCACCCAGCCGGGATGCGGGAAATACTGCGTAAATTCCCTTTGAGATATATTGACCACTTCACCATTTTTATTAAAAAGAATGGCCCTTGTACTTGTTGTACCCTGGTCAATAGCCATTATGTAAGTTTCCATAGGTTTCTTCTCCCTTCCAATATTTATATATTATAGCGATACGAATGGCAGAACGTATAAAAAAATCAAGCATCCAAACTGATGCTTGATTTATTTGCCGTAATAGGCTATGCCGATGGAAACGATCAACACAACAAACATCAATGCCGCGTACATCCATGACAGCCTTTTAATATTATACTTTAATGAAGTTTTTTCATAATCATGGGATCGCGCCAATTCATTTTCAACGGTATCCCCTTCCTCTTCATATTGTTTCATTTGTCTCGAAACGTCTTTCCCCACCAGAAATGTTCCGACAAGAGCAGCTATACTCACGATAACCCCGGCAATGATCATATAAGCAGTCATATCTTTCACTCCTTGATATCCTTACCACCATTATACCGCTTTACCGAAATATTTCATTGATTATGAAAAAAATCTGTTACAAAATAGAGATTTTTTCCTTGCAGGCTACATAATCCGCTTAAACATTTTCTCCATGTCTTTAATGGAAAAGTGCACAATGATCGGCCTGCCGTGCGGGCAGGTGAATGGATCTTCCGCCCTCCGCAATTCATCCAACAGAGCCTGGATTTCATCGTCGCGCAAATAGCGGTTCGCCTTGATGGCAGCCTTGCAGCTCATCATGATTGCCGCTTCTTCACGAAGCTTCTTGATATCAATCTTACTCATTGAAAGCAGCTGCTCGATCATTTCTTCGATGACTGTCTGTTCCTGCCCCTTTGGAAACCATGCCGGATGTGATCTGACTATAAAGCTGTTCATCCCGAAATCTTCCAAAAAGATGCCTACAGACTGAAGTTCTTCTAAATGCTCTTTGATTTTCAAGTATTCGTCGACCGAAAACTCCAAGGTGAGCGGAACGAGCAGCTGTTGCAGGTCGCTCGTGAATTTTCCGACCTTTTCGCGGAAATATTCGTATTTGATCCTTTCCTGAGCGGCATGCTGGTCGATCATATACAAGCCAAGTTCATTTTGTGCGAATATATAGGTGCCATGCATTTGGCCGATTGGATAAAGCGCGGGAAAGCGTTCTTTTTGACGGGCTGTTTCTTCAACCTCATCAATTGCTGTGCTTTCAGGTTCTTCACTCTTTTCAATCGTTTGAACGTTCAATTCATTTGTTTTCGAAATTTGGGCAGCGGGTTCATACTCAACAGGATCATACAGCTTCTTCATTTCCGCTGCAGGCGGCAGTTTCTCTTTGTTATAGGCAGGGGCTGCGGGCGGCCTCCATTCTGTCTTGGGCCGATTTTCTTCAGCAGGCTCCAGCTTGAATTCCGGCTGGAAACTCACAGTCTTCTTTTTTGGTGTTGGCACAGCACCGGAAGGGATGAGCTGCTCCTTTTTAAATGCCTGCTTGATTGTTTCAGTGACGAATTCTTTTAATTCCTGCTCTTTACTTAATCTGACTTCCAATTTTGCAGGATGGACATTTACATCAACTAAAATCGGATCCATTTCGACTGATAGAAGAGCGATGGGAAACCGCCCGATGGGCAGAAGCGTATGATAGCCTTCCAGAATCGCTTTCACAAGTGAATAGTTTTTGATAAACCGGCCGTTGATCATCGTTGATAGGTAGTTCCGGGATGCCCGCGTAATTTCGGGGCGGGCAATAAACCCTGACACCGAAAAGTCCAATGATTTGGCACTTATTTGAATCATATCCCTGGCAACGTTTTTTCCATAGATGGCTGACAGGACCTGCCTTATGTCTCCGTTTCCATTTGTATGAAGCAAATTTCTTCCGTCATGGCTCAGGCGGATGGAAACTTCCGGATGGGCCAGCGCCAAGCGGTTGGCCACGTCAGTAATATGCCCGATTTCAGTATGAAGGGTCTTAACATACTTCAGCCGGGCAGGCGTATTGAAAAACAAGTCGGAAACCGTGATGTCCGTCCCTTTTCGTGAAGGAGCTTTTTCATGGCTGATCAGTTTCCCGCCTTCCAGAACCGCTTTCGTACCGTCTTCCCCTTCCCTTGCTGTAACTATCGTCAAGCGCGAAACAGAGGCGATGCTCGGAAGGGCTTCTCCCCTGAAACCGAGAGTGCGGATGCGGAACAGATCATGCTCATCTTTGATTTTACTCGTCGCATGTCTTTTAAATGCCGAGACAATATCTTCTTCGCCTATGCCTTTGCCATTATCAATGACACGAATTTCGCCAAGGCCCGCTTCTTTTATATTAATTTCAACAATGGTGCTGCCCGCATCAACAGAATTTTCCACCAGCTCTTTTACAACAGAGGCAGGGCGCTCGACAACTTCACCGGCGGCTATTTTGTTGGACAGGGCGTCATCCAGCTCTATGATTTCACGCATCGTTTGCTCCTCCCCCTGAGTTATTTCCTTAATTTTTTCTGCAGCGAAAACAGGACATTCAAAGCTTGCAGTGGGTTCATTTCAAGCAAGTTCAAACTCTCGATTTCTTTTAAAACCTTCTTCCCATGCTTATCAGCGCCCGTTTCCTTCGGTTCGGAGAAAAAGGCCAATTGCTCATTCGAAGCAGCCCCAGTTTCTTTAATTTCTTCCCTTGAAACAGAAGCGGTATTTTTCTTGCCATTGGTCTTTTCCAGCTGGCTTAAAATTTCTTCTGCACGCCGGATGAGCGTTCCGGGCAGTTCCGCCAGCTCAGCCACATGGATACCATAACTTTTGTCGGCGGCGCCATCCTTCACTTTATGCAGAAAGACGAGTTTGCCTTGGTGTTCCGCTGCGCTAACATGGACATTTTTTAAATGGGGTAACTGCTTATCCAATCCTGTCAGTTCATGGTAATGGGTTGAGAACAACGTTTTGGCACCGATCTGCTCATGGATATGTTCAATGATCGCCTGGGCGAGCGCCATCCCGTCATAAGTGGAAGTGCCGCGCCCGATTTCATCGAATAATATCAAACTGTTTTTAGTCGCATTTGTAATGGCATTTTTCGCTTCCAGCATTTCAACCATAAACGTGCTCTGCCCCGAAATCAGATCGTCTGCTGCACCGATTCTCGTAAAAATTTGGTCAAAGATTGGAAGCTTCGCTTTTGACGCAGGTACGAAACATCCGATTTGCGCCATAATTGCCGTTAGGGCCACCTGTCTCATATACGTACTTTTACCTGACATATTCGGTCCCGTAATGAGAAGCATTTCCCTTTTATCATCCATGATGCAGTCGTTTGGAACATATTCTTGCGAACCCATCACTTTTTCTACCACCGGGTGCCTTCCGTCTTCAAGGATCAGTTCACGGCTGAAATGGAGCTCCGGCTTCACATAATGCCTTGCTTCGCTGACAGTTGCAAAGCTTTGGTAAATATCAATCTCGCTGATGATTTTTGCTGTTTTTTGCAGCCTTGGGATAAATTGTTTTACTTGATCCCGCAGATCCAGAAATAAATCGTACTCCAGTTCAATGGATCTTTCATCCGCCTGAAGAATCAAAGCTTCTTTTTCTTTTAGTTCGGGTGTGATAAATCTTTCGGCATTCGTCAATGTCTGCTTTCGCTCATACTGGCCTTCTTCAAGGAACTTCACATTGGCTCTTGTCACTTCGATATAATAGCCAAATACCCGGTTATAGCCCACTTTCAATGATTTAATGCCGGTTTTTTCACGCTCGTCCTTTTCCAATGCGGCAATCCAGCTTTTGCCGTTTCGGCTCGCATCGCGGTATTTGTCCAATTTTTCATTATAGCCGTCTTTGATGATGCCGCCTTCTTTGACGGATATCGGCGGATTTTCCGCCACTGCCCGTTCGAGCAAATCAGTCAGTTCTTCACAAGGGTCAAGCGACTGGGCGAGTCTGTCCGTTTCGTCGTTTCCCATATCTTCTATCAAGCTCCGAATCGCCGGGATCTGCATCAGTGATTTTTTTAATTGGATGAAATCACGTGCATTTGCGTTTCCGAAAGCCACTCTTCCGGCCAGCCGCTCCAAATCATAGACGCCTTTTAATAGCTCCTGCAAATCAAGGCGTTCGAAATAATGTTCGATGAATAACTCTACCAAGAGCAGGCGCTTTTCAATGATTGATTTGCTGATCAGCGGCCTGTCAAGCCATTGCCTGAGCAGGCGCCCTCCCATTGCAGTGGACGTTTCGTCCAGCAGCCAAAGCAGCGTTCCTTTTTTGTCTTTTCCGCGGATGGGCTCTGTAATCTCCAAGTTTCTTTTGGAATAAAAATCTATTTTCATAAATTGGTTGTTTTCATAGATTGCAAATGGCTGCAAATGATCGAGACCGCGCTTTTGTGTTTTTTTCAAATAATGAAGCAGCCGCCCGGCCGGCTCCCGCAGCTCTTTAGCATTCAGCTTTTGAAGAATGTGCTGGAACTCATCGTGAATATAGGAGTTTTCTTCATAAGAAATGACGGCCTGGCATCTTTCTTTTATTTTTCCAAGAAGGCTTTTATCTTCATCCGGACATGAAACAACTTCTTTTGCACCGATTGTTGCCAGTTCATCCAAAAGCAGATCAACCGAACCTTCCAGCAACGTTACCATGCTCTCTCCGGTTGAAAGGTCTGTATAGGCAATTCCGTATGACTGATTATTGAAACTGGCGATTGCGGCGATGTAATTATTTTCCTTTGCTGCAATGCCTTTTCCATCCATCACTGTCCCGGGGGTGATCAGCTGGACAACTTCACGTTTGACCACGCCCTTGGCATGCTTGGGATCTTCCGTCTGTTCGCAAATAGCCACTTTATATCCTTTTTGAATTAATTTCTCAATATAGCCCACAGCAGAATGATGCGGAACACCACACATCGGTATTCTTTCTTCCGATCCGCCGTCTCTGCTTGTTAAGGTGATTTCCAGTTCCTGGGATGCCTTCAGTGCATCATCAAAAAACAGCTCGTAAAAGTCGCCGAGACGAAAAAATAAAAAGGCATCCTGGTACTCTGCCTTTATTTTTAAATATTGCTGTATCATTGGTGTATACTGCTGACCCATATGTACCCGTTTCCTTTCCATTCGAACACTTAGACTGATTATATCATACCATTAGTGGAGCAGCTGTTTCCAACAAGAAAAGCGCAAACGCTCGTTTAGCGACGTACAAACGGAAATGCGGAAGACGGCTGTTTAGGGGCGACAAGCGCTGGAGGGCAATCCAGTGAAGTCGTTCTTTGACTTCATTGGATTGACCGAAGCGACCTCGAGCCCCTGCCGTCTGAAGCTAGACACTGGAGCACTCCGCAATGAGATAAAGGATAAGGAAAGGCGGAGAGTGCCTGCTTATCGGCGCAAAGCTAGACTACGCTTGCGAAGGCGTAGTTTGCCTTCAGCAGCGATTGGCTTAATCCTTGCGCCGATGGCACTCGGAGCCGATGTTGACTTATCGTAGTGCTCTGAGCCCTCTTCCTCGAATAAACATCCACACAGAAAAAGCGAAGCTTTTTCGAGGAAAGGAGGCGCGAAGTTTGCTAGTCGCTGAGCGCTGGAGCTAGACAAAGAAAAGTTATCCACAGACATGAAATTTTTATAATTTCCTGGGCAAATAAAAAAACCGGGAGCCCTCCCGGTCTACACTTATTCCTCTTCATGTGCCACCAAAAAATCCGGGTCAATTTCCTCGAATTCTTTGTCATCCAACTCATCTTCCAATTCATCTTCCCAATCATCGTCATCAGAGGAGCATTTATCATGGATGGCGACACATACTTTCGTTTCACCGATGACTTCAACAAGGAATTCCCTTTCCACATTGACGAGTATTCTGTTCCCCTTCTTTGATATGACAGCTTCGACACAATTTGGCTGTTGGAGCACTTTGGCAGAGACGATCTTATCATCCAGACAATCAGGGTCACGGTATTTAAGTTTGATTACATCTTTATAATCAATTTTTTCGGTCACCACAGATGTCTTTGTGTTATCATGATGGGAATACCAAACATTAATATCAAAAGAGCCGGAGACTTCGACATTCTTGCCTACTTTCCGTGCTTCGTATTTATGGTTGATAATCCAACAGCCCAGTATGCTCGAAGGATGGTGTGGCGGGTTGATCGTATGATTGGACAATGTCATTTTACGCCCTTTCGCAACGACCGCTTTCGTTATAATTTCTCTATATTCTGCCATTCGAGCGAAACCTCCTCATTCATTTTCATTTCATCGTATGCATTCATCTGGACTCCTGTGCTTAATTTGCCTGTCGCCAGCCGCCTATATTTAGGCAATTATCCAGTGTCGGCTTTAGGTATTTGGCGGATTTTTCCTGTTTATCATATAGATACATTGAGAGCCTGATTTGCACATTATAAATTATGGCATCTGTCATGAATGGGTGTTTGTCCAACAAAAAGAGCCCCCGCCCAAATGGGCGAGAGCTCCCGGATTGTTTTATGGTTAAATCAAGAACAGCCGGAAGGGCTGTTTTTCAGTTTTGATCCCGTTTCCCCTGTCAGCAGATCACCGCCTGTGGAAACGAGAATTTCATCTGTGACTTTATTCGAAATGGCGCTTGCCACCATTTGAAGCAAATCGTTGACATCCGTTTGCGATTGCTTAAACTCTTGAACAATAGGAATTTCATCCAATTCCTTTTCAAGTTTTTCAAGTTTCTCTTCAACAAGCTTCAGTGCACGGTCTTTTTCGTAATGTTGAAAATTGACCGCCTGCTTTTGTAAGCTTTTGATACTTGCAATCATTTCCCTGACTTTTTGATTTTCGTTAATTTGAGCCTCTGCGCGTTTAAAGAAGTCCACTTCTTCCGTATTGGCGATCATTCTTGCCAATTCATGCGCACGCTCAACGATATCCTCTTTTGTATACTTTGCCATCTTAGTTCACCTCTGCAGCTTCTCGTTCTTCCACCATTACTCCATCCAGCGTCCAAGTTTTTGCCTCAACAATTTTTACATTGACCAATTTTCCGATTGCAGACTTCGGTCCTTTGAAATTGACAAGTTTATTTTTACGGGTATATCCTGCTAGAACGTCAGGATTATTTTTGCTTTCGCCTTCAACAAGCACTTCCACAACCTGGCCCTCATATTTTTTCATTGCTTCTGCGGAAAGTTCGTTTACTAATTGGTTTAGGCGCTGCAGTCTCTCTTTCTTTACTTCCATCGACACATTATCTTTCATTTTTGCCGCCGGAGTGCCGTCACGCGGTGAATAGATGAAAGTATAGGCTGTTTCGAATCCGACTTCCTTGTACAGCGTCAACGTTTCTTCAAATTGCTCATCCGTTTCATTAGGGAAACCGACGATAATGTCTGTTGACAAGGAAACATCCGGGATGGCAGCTTTTATCTTTCTCACAAGTTCGAGATATTGTTCACGGTTATAGACACGTCCCATAATTTTTAAAATATCACTGGAACCTGATTGAACCGGCAAATGGATATGCTCCATCATATTTCCTTTTTTCGCCAGGACCTCGATAAGACGATCGTCAAAGTCACGCGGATGGCTGGTTGTAAAACGGATGCGAGGGATATCGACCTTTCTTAACTCATCCATCAGGTCTCCAAGGCCGTACTCCATATCATCGAAATCTTTTCCGTACGCATTGACGTTTTGGCCAAGAAGAGTGATTTCTTTATACCCCTGGGCGGCCAAGTGGCGGACTTCCTGGATGATATCTTCCGGACGTCTGCTCCTTTCTTTGCCGCGGGTATATGGAACGATACAGTACGTGCAGAACTTGTCACATCCATACATAATGTTGACCCACGCCTTAATATTGCCCATACGGACTTTCGGGAGATTCTCGATGATGTCCCCTTCTTTAGACCATACTTCGATGACCATTTCCTTGGACATATATGCTTCATTTAAAATGTGCGGCAGTCGATGAATGTTGTGCGTTCCGAAAATCATGTCGACAAATTGGTGTTTTTCCAAAATTCGGTTGACAACTGATTCTTCCTGTGACATACATCCGCACACGCCGATCAAAAGACCGGGCTTTTCCAATTTCAGCGACTTCAAATGGCCGAGTTCGCCGAAGACTTTGTTTTCCGCATTTTCACGGATAGCGCAAGTATTCAAAAGAATGACATCTGCATCCTCGACAGTTTCAGTATGTTCGTAACCCAGCCCCATAAAAATGCCCGCCATAACCTCGGTGTCATGCTCATTCATTTGGCAGCCGTACGTACGGATATAAAACTTTCTACCTTCTCCCATACCAAGAAACTGTTCGGGAATCTCAAAGTCTTTATGATATTTGACCTCTTCCCGTCCCCTCTTTCTCGCATCTTTCAAGGAAGGAGGCATATAGACAGTTTGGAAATACTTGCTGTAATCCTTCTCTTTTGTTTCAGAGGAGGCGCTTTGCTGCACTTGCTTGCTTTCCAAACGCTGCTTCTCGTTCATAAAAATCCCCTTTCTAATTTATAAACACAAATTCGGCCTATTAAGAGCCAAAACGGATTTAGATGCAATGCAGGATTTTTCCATACATTCTATTAGTATAATGCCTTTTTTTTTTGAATACAACAGGAGGGTACTTTTGTAGACAATTATTCGGAAATACATAATGGATAGGACCAAATTACCTTACATAAAAACTGTGAAAAGCACGAATCATTTTATGTATTTTGAGGATGACTGATAGGCATAAATGTCTGCCTTAAAAAAAGAGCTTTTTCAGCCCTATTTGGAATCCTTATGATTATTATACATTAAATTTTTCCCACCACTGTACAGGCCACTCGCAGACAAACCGAGCATCAATCCGATAATGATCCCTTCTTTAACATTTGGAGTAATGAAAAAGATACCGAATGCAAGTCCCAAAACAATTGCTGCCAATGGAGAATATTTCACTGGGAACCCATATCTTTTTAACAGTTGAACGATTCCAATGATCAAAGGAACGATAGCAACATTATATATTTCAAACATAGATGCACCACCTTTTTTAGTTCGGCATTCTTGTACTATATTTATACGCGTAAAAAAATATCTTTGAACTAAGCTAAAGAATTAATTTTTAGCCACATCAAGAGCCTGCCTGCATTGCAATGCTGGAGGAACTCTGTTGGAGGCGTGCTTTTCCCACAGTATTAACTGCATGTGACCTTCGAAGCAATAATCTATAATGCATTATTTTTCAAACAAAAAAGCCGGTTCCTTATGCTGGATTCGGCTTTCAAAATTTCACTTATATAAAACCCGTTGCAATGAAACAGGCCTTTTATATATTTTCACTATCTCGGTTCCACGATCAGTTTTATTGCAGTCCGTTCTTCTCCATCAATCAGAATGTCCGTGAAAGCGGGAATACATATTAAATCTACACCGCCGGGGGCGACAAATCCTCTTGCAATTGCAACAGCCTTTACTGCCTGATTCAAAGCCCCGGCCCCTATTGCCTGTATCTCCGCCCCGCCTCTTTCACGGAGAACCCCTGCCAACGCGCCCGCTACAGAATTTGGATTGGATTTTGCTGAAACTTTTAATATCTCCATTTCCTGTTCCTCCTTGTCATTTCCCCATATCGATTGCTGTAAGCCAAGCAACCGCGGTAGACCTTTCCACTGATACTATATTCGCGGAATGGAGGAACTATTCCGGTTTGTCCGAAACTGAAAATGAAGGAGGAGGCGTCAGTCCTTAAAAAAAGGCCGGTCGTCATTAATCATAATCCGTGCGATCGATCTTGCCTTACCTGTTTCCTTGTTCACTTGTATGAGACAGGCGCTGAGTTGCTTTCTTCCTGTTTTGGGAACCTCAAAGCGTGCTGGCAATGAGGTCTGGAAGCGATACAAGACGGCGTGTTTATCCATACCAAGAATTTCGTCGTACGGGCCTGTCATGCCAACATCAGTGAGATATGCAGTCCCGGCAGGAAGGATTCTTTCGTCTGCAGTTTGCACGTGTGTATGAGTGCCGATGACAGCCGTTACTTTTCCGTCAAGGAACCAGCCCATTGCCTGCTTTTCACTCGTCGCTTCTGCGTGGAAATCGACAAAAATGATATTTGTGCGGGTCTTTGCTATTTCGATCAACTCTTCCGCTTTTTTAAACGGACAGTCAAGCGGCGGCATAAAAGTACGGCCCTGAAGATTAATGACCGCAGCTTCTATATCATTCAGCCTTAAAAACACCATTCCGGTTCCGGGAGCTTCCGGAAAATTGGCGGGCCTCGTCATATATTTGGCTGTGTCTATAAAATCGAAAATGCCTTTGTTATCCCAGGCATGATTGCCCAGCGTTACCGCATTTGCTCCGGCTTCAAGCAATTGTTTGTATATGGATTCGGTTATTCCTCTTCCTCCGGCGCTGTTTTCGCCGTTTACGATGGTAATCTGCGGTTTGTAATGGGCTTTTAATTTCGGCAAATATTCTTTGACCATTTCCCTTCCCATTGAACCGACAACATCACCGACAAATAAAATATTCATTAAATGCTCCTTCTTTTCTAAAAAACTGGTTACACTGATTGTACACAATAATTTATTTTATATAAACCAAAAGTATTGGTAGAGTAGAAAACAGGAATTAGATATTGCCTTCTTTGTCCTCGGGTTTCAGGGTGTTCCACCTTACTAAGCCAGACAAGAGGGCAATTCCTTTTCCTGCTCCCCCTCATCAAACCGTACGTGAAGTTTTCCCTCATACGGCTTTCCGACGTTCTT
>NZ_VEKZ01000032.1:0-38452 GCF_007681465.1 Siminovitchia fortis | reverse complement strand
AGTATGAAAGTGCTTACAAAATTAAAGGGCGAAAATTTCTGCCCACAAATACTTGACTCAAACATTCGGCCGTTATTTGTTCTTTTCTTGTAAGGGCGTTAATATATTCGATTGCCGAAATTGCCGAGCTCGATTCCATGACAGCTTTTACATCATTTCCGTATTTGTCTATATTTTCGGCAATCCTTTCTCTATGAACATATCCGGCCTCTGCCATCGCCACTGTAAAAGTTAATGAGCCTGCCTCTTCAGCATGTGGCAGCTCTACTTCAAAAAGCAAGGCTCCCAGTTTTTCGAGCTTTTTCAATGTATCCTTATATACTTCCAATATTTCTGGTTCCATCCGGTCTGTAAAATAAGTGGAAGGAATACCGATTCTCCAACCTTTTAAAGTAGTATTTTCATATGTATAGCTTGTATTCGTCATTGCTTCCATAACTAATGCCAGGTCAGCAGTATTTTTCGCAATAGGACCGGTATGGTCCATTGACCACGAAATGAGAGTGGTACCGGAATTATTGATCAGACCGTGCGTCGGCTTTAATCCGATCAGTCCGCAGCAGGAGGCGGGGATTCTGATGGAGCCTCCCGTATCTGTTCCTATGGAAGCCGCACTTAAATTGGCTGCGACTGAAACGGCAGACCCACCGCTTGATCCCCCGGAAATATAGTCTGGATTCCAAGGGTTCCTCGCAGGTCCGTAAAAAGGGTTATTGTTTGTTATTCCAAAGGCAAATTCATGCATATTCGTTTTTCCGATCATGACGGCCCCTTCGTTCTGAAGTTTTTGAATGACGGGAGCATTTTCAGTTGGAACAAAGTCGCGGTCAATGATTGATCCGCTTGTTGCCGGTATTCCTTTTACATAGATATTGTCCTTATACGACAACGGTATTCCTTCGAGCTTTCCAGCCTGTCCTATAGACCAGCGGGATTCCGCTATTTTCGCTTGGTTTAAGGCAGTTTCTTCGGTCAATTCAATAAAGGCGTTAAGCGCTTTTGCCCGCTTTGTCCTGTTAATATATTCTCTCGTGACCTCAACAGGCGAAAACTTTTTTGCCTTGTAGCCTTCAAGCATTTCCTTGATTGACATCATTTTAAAACCTCCATCTATTTTAATTGTCCGGCAGCTGAGACTATTTTATCATATTGGCGACAGTATTTATCCAAATTTCAAAAAGTTTGGTTGATTTAATATAACAAAAAATATATAATTCGTTTATAAATTGATACAAATAAACAGCCCTTGCTAAAAATTACACTGAGAATCGTTTGCAAAGGTGACGAAGGAGGGAGTTTTTATGAACAAAGTGGATGAAAGAAAAGTTCATCAATCATTCTATGATGAGATTTTTTCCGTTTTAGAACAGGAGCCTTATGCCCGGCATTTGGGAATAAAGCTGGAGACGCTAGGGGAGGGAACAGCATCTGCTGCATTGGAAGTACAAAAACATATGCTTAATTCGCACGAAACGGTGCATGGCGCTATCCTGTTTGCTTTGGCAGACTATGTATTTGCTTCGGCCAGCAATTCTTATGGGAAGACAGCCGTAGGGCTGACTACGACCATGAATTTTATGGCACCTGCACAAGAAGGAGATATATTGCGGGCTGAAGCAACAGAAGAAAAGAGGAGCAACAGGCTTGCCTGGTATAAGATTAAAGTGTTTTGTGAGGATGAACTGCTTGCGACAATGGATGCAACGGTATATCGTAAAAATGATTTTTTTGTTTCAGTAGAAGAAATGGAAAAAGGGACCGGCTTCAAGAAATGAAGCTGGTCTCCTTTTTTCCTCCCAGATAAGCGTCCCTGACGCGCGGGTCTTTCATCAGTTCTTTTGCATTTCCTTTTATGACTATTTCTCCCCGTTCTATGACACAGGCACGGTCCGCTACCTTTAAAGCCGCTTTGACATTCTGTTCGACCAGTATGATCGTTGTATTGAAATCATTCCGCAGATGATCAAGTATGTTCATGATGTCTTTCACAATCAACGGTGCCAGTCCCAATGAGGGTTCGTCCAGCATCATCAGCTTAGGGTTCGACATCAATCCGCGGGCAATGGCGAGCATCTGCTGTTCGCCGCCGCTCAACAGACCGCCGGGCCGGTTTTCCATTGTTTTTAATTTCGGGAACAGTTCATAACAGCGGTCGATGTCTTTTTGTAATGTTTTTTTACTTTCTTTCAAGCGATGATAGGCTCCAAGCATCAAGTTGTCTTTAACAGAGAGTGAGTCAAATATTTGGCGCCGTTCCGGGACCAGGCAAATACCCTTCTTAACAATCTCCTCAACTTTCTTTTTCCCGATATTTTGGCCTTCGTACATGATGTCGCCTTCTTTTTGGAGATAAACACCGGCAATGGTGCCGAGCAACGTGCTTTTTCCGGCTCCGTTGGAACCTACGATGGCAAATATTTCCCCTTTTTCAAGCTCAAATGAGATACCTTTTAAAACATGCAGATACCCGTGATACGTATGAATATTATTGACCTGCAGCATCTATATCGCCTCCTCATCATCTGTTCCCAAATAGGCAGCGATGACTTTTTCATTTTCATAGATTTCGGCAGGTGTACCTTCAGCTATTTTTTTCCCGTAATCTATTACAACAATTCGGTCGGATATGCCCATCACCGTCTCCATATCATGCTCCACAAACAGGAATGACATGCCTTCTTCTCTCATTTGCCGGATAACCTGTACGAGCTGTGCGGACTCCTGGGGGTTTAAGCCGGCCATCGGTTCATCCAGCAGGATCAATTTCGGTGAGGAAACTGCAGCTCTGGCAATTTCCAATAAACGTTGGTTTCCGTATGGGAGAACTTTGGAGTCCTCATGGGCCAGATCGGCAATTCCCACTTTTTTCAGATAATGCATGGCGATATCAAAAGCTTGCTTTTCCTCTCTCCGTACAAGCGGCAGCCGAAAACCGGAAGCTAAAAAACCAGTTTTCAAACGGCAATGCACACCGGTCATTACGTTCTCCACAACAGTCATATTTTCAAACACCTGCAGGTTTTGAAATGTCCGGGTAACTCCCGCTTTCGCGATTTGAAAAGGCTGCTTTCCCGTTATTTCCTTTCCGCTGAAATAGACTTTGCCTGATGTTGGAGGCAATACTCCCGTAATCATATTGAACAAGGTTGTTTTTCCGGCACCGTTTGGGCCGATGACTGCAACGATTTCACCGGGATTAAGGTGAAAGTCGACATCACTGACCGCTACGACCCCTCCAAACGACTTTGTAAGTCCATTCACTTCCAGCAAGGGATTGCTCATCATTTACTACCTCCTGCCGATACTTTTGGTTCATTCTTTTTCTCGATGGACGGCCGATCTTTTTTTCTGCCAAAAGGAATCAGGTTCCACAGTTTTCCCAATACCGGCGCAAGTCCCTGCGGCATATATATCAAAATGACTACAAGCAATATCCCGAAAAAGATGATCTGAAATTCTCCGCCGACACTCGGGAGAATCGCAGGGACAATATCTTTCAATCCTTCATTAAGCAGAACGTACACAATTGCGCCGATCATACCGCCCCAAATACTGGAGGAGCCGCCGATGACAACCATGATTAACAGGTTGATCGACTCCATGGCTGTAAACAGTTCCGGATTGATGAATGAGACATAATGCGCATACAGGCTTCCGGCAATGGAGGCATAAATTGCACTCAGGACAAACACCTTTAATTTATATTGCTGGATATTGACTCCGATGGAATTGGCAGCAATATCGCTTCCGTGGATGGATCTTAAAGCCCTTCCAACCCGGGAGTGGATGATGTTGCTGGAAAACAGAATGCTTAAAAGAAGGATAAGCCAAACCAAATAATAAAACTTCATATCCGTATTGAAAGAAAAGCCGAAAAGCTCAAAAGAAGGGATACCAAAAAATCCGTTTAATCCCCCTGTAAGCGATTTAAACTCTTTGAAAAAAACAAATATGATAATGCCGAACCCCAGCGTTGCCAGTGCCAAATAGTTTTCTTTGAGTTTCAAAGTAGGGATTCCGATAATGACAGCAATCGCCGAAGCAATCATAATACCTGCCAGGATGCCCAATATACTTGGCAAACCGTACGTACCTGTAACAATGGCTGCCGAATAGGCACCGATTCCATAAAACGCTGCGTGCCCCAATGATATTTGGCCTGCATACCCCATTAGCATCGTCAGGCCGGAGGTCACGATGGCATATAAACCGATCATGATCATGACACTCAGCATGAAAGAATTTGCAAAAAACGGAATGACGGCGAGAGCCGCAACCAAAATGGCTATTCCAATCAACTGCTTTTGCTGGCTATGTCTACTCATCATATGCTATACCCGCTTTCCGCTTGCTTTGGCAAATAGACCGCTTGGCTTGAAAAACAAAACCAATAATAGCAAGGCAAAAATAACAGCATCCTTGTAGCCGGAAGTCCAAAGGCCTTCGGTGAATGATTCCAAAATACCGATCATGAAAGCACCGATAATGGCTGCAGGAGCATTGGTCAGGCCGCCGATGACGGCTGCCACAAAAGCCTTTACTCCAAGCATGAGGCCCATCTCATAGGAGGCGCCTGAAATGGGAGCTATGATAATCCCGGCAACTGCTCCCAATCCGGCACTGACGGAAATCGAGAGGAAGGACATCCATTCCGGTTTGATGCCCATCAAGCGGGCCGCGTTGCGATTGACAACACAAGCCGTAACGGCTTTTCCTACAAATGTTTTATTGAAAAAGTAGAACATTGCAATCAAACTGATGACCGAAATGCCGATGGCCCACATGCTTTGGGGAAGCAAAACAGCATTCATTATATTGATTGGATCGTTTTTAGTGAACGGGGCAAGCGATTTAGGCTGGGTTCCCCAAAGCAGGATAGCCAGCCCGCGCATGGCGATGGCTACTCCGATTGTAATAATGATAAGAGTGGGCAAGGAAGAATTCCTCGCAGGATATATGGCGGTCCTCTCAAAAACTCCGCCTATCAGAATCACTATCAAAATGCTTAGAACAATTGCGACCGGCATGGGCATGTTCATAGACACAAATGTGATGGCGAACATGGCGCCAAGCATGGCAAATTCTCCTTGGGCAAAATTCAGAACGCCGGTAATATTATATGTTATGACAAAACCGATAGCGATAAGAGCATAAATGCTCCCAATCGTTAAGCCCGAGAAAACCAATTGAAGTATTTGGGTTAAGAGCTCCATCCTCTAAACTCCTTTCAGGGTGATTGCAAAGAAAATAATTATTAAGAACAAAGGCGCAAGCGCCTGTTTATCGGCGTACAGACTGGAGCGCTTCTGACGAGATAAAGGATAAGGAAAGGCGGAGAGTGCCTGCTTATCGGCGACAAGCATAAGACGAGCGCTGAAGAAGGCGTAGTTTGCCTTCAGCAGCGATTGGCTTATGACCTCGAGCCGATGGCACTCGCAGCCGGACAACACGCGCAGCGGAGCGGAGCGATGTTGACTTATCGTAGGAAGAAGCGTGAAGTCTGCTAGTCGATAGGCGCTGGAGCCGGACGTAGCACAAAAAGATAATGAATTATCAACAACCTAAGCGCTTTATAATTTCCTATACCAGGAGAAAGCAGGGAATAGAATATATTCCCTGCCATACAATCAATCTCCTTTTATCCAGCTGCCATCCTTGATTTCAATCATTGCCAGGCTGTCGGATTTAAGACCGTTATGGTCATCGGCTGACATGTTGAATACGCCGGATATTCCGACAAAGCCTTCGGTATTCTCCAATGCATCACGCAATTTTTCCTTATCAGTTCCAGCTTCCTCCAATGCACTGACCAAAATATGGACAGCATCGTAGGCATGTCCGCCAAAAGTGCTTGCCGCCTTGTTATATTTGCTTTCATAGCTTTCTTTAAACTGGTTCAGCACTTCTTTTTGTGGATCGCTGTCTTCAAGCTCATCGACTACAAGCAGTTTGCCGGCAGGGAAGATGACGCCGTTTGCTGCATCCCCGGCAAGTTCGATAAACTCTTTCGTACCGATTCCATGACTTTCAATGATCGGGATATCCAAGCCGATTTCACGTATGTTTTTAGTCACCACTGCAGATTCCTGGGCTGTTCCCCAAACGATGATCGCTTGTGGATTGGCTTTTTTAACTCTTGTAAGCATGGATTTTGCATCGTTTACAGTCGCTTCGAATTCTTCCTCAATGACAGCTTCAATTCCATATTCATCTTTTAGCTTTTCAAACTCCTCATGGCCGCTTGTACCATATGAATTCGCAACACCGAGCCACGCGACTTTATTTAATTTTTCCTCTTCCAAATATTCCAATAATTTCGGGACAACTACGTCATCACCTTGCGCAGTCTTATAAGTCCAGTCACGCGGTGAGTTGTCGTCAGGCTTATTTACCTGTTTGCTCGCAGCAAGAGAAATATATGGCACCTGTGCTTTTTCAGCAAGAGGAATCATCGCCAGGCTGTTACCGCTGATCGTTCCGCCGATGATCGCTGTAACTTTTTCCTGTTCAATCAACTTTTTCATACCCAAAACGGCTTCGTTTTGGTCAGATTTGGAATCTATGGAGATGAGTTTGATTTTCTTTCCGTCGACTCCACCTTTCTCATTCACTTCATCTATGATCATTTTGATCGTTTCTTCTTCCGGTTTCCCAAGTGGAGCAGCACTGCCTGATGCGTCTATGATGCTGCCAATTTTAATTTCTCCGGACTGATCCCCGCTGTCGGAGTTTCCGCCAGAAGCTTCCTCTTTATTTCCGCATGCCGCCAGTGCAGCTGCCAAAACAAATGTCAGCAGGCCAAAAAGCCATTTTTTCATATTCTTCATATACTTTCCCCCCTCGAGCACAGTAAAATAAGTGTGAAGATTTCATGGTTTTTCACATTTCCTTAGTTATTTATGCAGATAGGCAAGCTTGTCTTTGTTTAAATCACCTCCTTAAAACTGATTTATTACAAAAGAAAAACGGATGGCAAGAAAGCCCTTACAACTTGAGACAAAGATACCATAATAAAAAAATGTTGTAAACATAAAATTTGAAAAATTGCAAGTATATGACAAATCTGAAGTTAAATAAAGAGGATTCTTGGATATAGGAAATAAAAAATATAAAAGAATGATTATAAACACATCAAATTTTCCGAAAAAATGGTTGACTTTTTTTAGGCAAAAGATTAAATTACAAATATAACATATATACTTGGAATCGACTCATCTTTGTTACATTAAAGCTGAAAAGAAATACAAATGGAGGTAGATTCAATGATTTATAACCCTGAAATGGAAACGCTGTCAATTACAGAGAAGGAAGAGCTGCAATTTGTACGATTACAGGAAACATTGAACAGGGTTTATAACAAGGTGAAATTTTATAAAGAGAAGTTTGATCAAAATGGAATAAAAATAGATGATATTAAAAGTATAGGGGACATATCGAAGCTGCCTTTTACAAAGAAGCAGGACTTGAGGGATCATTATCCTTTTGGATTGTTTGCAGAACCGATAGAAAATATTGTCCGTCTGCACGGATCATCCGGGACGAGCGGAAAGCCAACAGTCGTAGGTTATACAAAAAACGATATCAGCGTTTGGTCTGAGCTGATTGCAAGAGCTATAGCGGCAGCGGGCGGAAGCAAAGGCGACATATTTCATAATGCATATGGATATGGGCTGTTTACCGGGGGTTTGGGGCTACACTACGGCGCTGAGCAATTGGGAGCTGCGGTAGTGCCCATTTCCGGCGGAAATACAGAAAGGCAGATTTTGGCCATTCAAGACTTTAAGCCAAAGGGACTTGGATGTACGCCCTCCTATGCCTTAAACATTGCTGAAAAAATGGAGGATATGGGCCTTGATTCAAGGGATAACAGCCTGAAGTATGGAATTTTCGGGGCGGAACCATGGTCGGAAGAAATGCGCGCAACGATTGAAGATATGCTCGGAATCAAAGCGGTCGATATTTACGGTTTAAGCGAAATTATGGGACCAGGAGTATCGATCGAATGCCATGTAGCACAGGATGGCCTTCATATTGCCGACGACCACTTTCTTGTAGAAGTGATAGATCCTGAAACTCTCGAGCCGGTGGAAGACGGAAAGGACGGAGAACTTGTTTTTACAACCCTTACCAAGGAAGCGCTGCCATTAATCAGATACCGTACAGGAGATATTGCTTCCATCACACGCGAAAAATGTGAATGCGGAAGGACAACGGCAAGGATGTCCAGGGTGAAGGGAAGGACTGATGACATGATCATCATTCGTGGAGTGAATGTATTCCCTTCCGAAATGGAGCGAGTACTCTTGCAAATCGAAGGCTTGGCTCCCCATTATCAAATCAAACTGGTGAAAGACGGCCCGATGGACTGTGCAGAGCTGCATGTTGAAATAAGTGATGAACTATACTCCGGAATAAATGGAGATCTTAAGTCTGAACAAGTGCAGATGCTTGAAAGGAAAATAAAGCAAGAAATTAAATCGACCTGCCTCGTTTCGGTAAAAACGATGATCGGGACGCCTAAGAGTATTCCAAGGTCGGAAGGCAAAGCGATAAGAATCGTTGACTTGAGAAAATCAGGGCCGGTAATGCTTTCTTAATCCGATGCCAAAAAGGAGTGCTTTAAAATATAAATGGATAATAAAACATTTGATATAACGATTATCGGAGGCGGGCCTGCCGGAATGTTCACTGCTTTTTATGCAGGCCTAAGACAGATGTCAGTCAAAATTGTCGAGAGCCTGCCCCAACTGGGCGGGCAGCTCACGGCTTTATATCCTGAAAAGTATATCTATGATGTAGCCGGATTTCCAAAGGTCCGTGCACAGGAGCTGGTCGACAACTTAACGAATCAGATGCAAATGTTTGAGCAGGAAATATGTCTGGAGGAATCAGTAGAATCTTTAGTAAAGGCAAACGACGGTACCTTCATATTGACTACGGATAAAGGAAGGCATTTTTCACGCACTGTCATTATCACTGCAGGAAACGGGGCTTTCCAGCCTAGAAAGCTCCCATTGGAAAAAGCGGCGAAGTACGAACAAGAGAACCTTCATTATTTCGTGGATGACATGGCAAAGTTTTCAGGAAAGCGAGTCCTTGTTTTCGGCGGCGGCGATTCGGCAGTGGATTGGTCGCTTATGCTTGAGCCGATTGCCAGACAAGTGAATATAGCACATCGTAGGGATAAATTCAGAGCACATGAACACAGCACTGAATTACTTCACCAATCCTCTGTCAATATTTTTACACCTTATGTGCCGTTGGATCTGATAGGCGACCGGCAGATTGAGCAGGTCATTTTACAGCACGTCAAAACAAAAGAGGAAATTTCAATCGATGTGGATGACGTTTTATGTAATTACGGATTTGTCGCTTCTCTGGGACCTATCAAAGACTGGGGGCTGGAAATCGAAAAGAATTCAATTGTAGTTGACTCAAAGATGGAAACCAATATCAAAGGTGTATATGCCGTGGGCGATATCAATACGTATGAAGGCAAAGTCAAATTGATTGCCACCGGATTCGGAGAAGCCCCGATTGCAGTCAGCAATGCGAAAGTTTCAATTGATCCGTCATCAAGGGTCCAGCCGATTCACAGTACAACAGTCATGGAAAACAAAAAGGTGAATGTTTAATATAAAAAGGAGGATGCCGATTATGCCGAAATATACTATCGTCGATCAGGATACATGTATTGCCTGCGGTTCTTGCGGAGCTTGCGCACCCGATATTTTTGATTATGATGAAGAAGGCCTGTCATATGTGATCCTGGATGATAATACGGGTACGGAGCAGGTGCCGGAGGAATTGTACGACGATTTGGAAGATGCCTGCGACGGATGTCCGACAGATTCAATTAAAGTTGCGGATGAGCCGTTTGAAGGCCAGGTCGAAAAAGCGGGATAAAATAAGTCTTTTCATCATATTTCAAGGGGAGAACGATTGATTTTAATATAACAATAACATACAATAACGTTAAAACCTTGTTATATAAACTGGGAGGTTATATATATGGCGGGCTTGATGTATGCCGAAGAAGCTGTGGAAGCAGAAAAATTGCAAAATTTTATCGAAAGAATCGAAGCGGGAGATAAAATTGAAGCTGATGACTGGATGCCCGAAGAATATCGGATAGCCCTGATCAGATTGATTTCCATGCACGGAATCAGCGAAATTATGGGAGCGCTCCCCGAAAAGGAATGGGTGCCAAAAGCGCCGTCGTTAAGAAGAAAACTTGGAATTATGGCAAAGGTTCAGGACGAAATGGGGCATGGCCAATTATTATTGAGGGTAGCCGAAGATCTATTGAAGCCATATGGAAAAAACAGGGATGACTTGATGCAAGATCTTTTTAAAGGAGATTTGAAGTTTCATAATGTGTTTCATATGAAAACGGTAACATGGGCCGATGCAGGTTTGATTGGCTGGCTGGTGGATGGAGCGGCCATCATTACGCAGACAAACATGCTCGGAGCATCATACGGGCCATATGCCAGGGCTCTTCAGCGCATTTGTGCAGAGGAAGTATTCCATGCCCAGCATGGTGAAGCGATTATCATGGCGCTTGCTGAAGGAACCGAAGAGCAAAAGCAAATGATCCAGGATGCCCTCAACCGCTGGTGGGATGCATTATTGATGTTTTTTGGCCCAGCAAGCAGCGATACGACAGGGCAATCCAAGCAGGACGTTACCATCAAGTACAAAATCAGGACAAAAACGAATGAGCAATTCAGGCAGGAATTTTTCAACAAGTACGTTCCCCGGATTCTTTCACTGGGATTAACCATTCCGGATCCAACGCTTAAATACAATGAAGAGGAAGAAAGATGGGAATACAGGCAGCCGGACTGGAATGAATTCAAAAAGATCATCAAAAATGAAGGGCCCAGATCCCAGGCACGCTTGAATTTAAGAAGAGTCTCTTATGAAAATAACGCATGGGTGCGGAAAGCGCTCAGCCAAGCATAGGGAGGAAAAGTCATGACTGCCGGAAACACGTTCTATCATGAGTATGAAGTTTTCAGCAAACGCACCGCAACATCACCAATCCAGCATCAATTCTGCCTGTTGGCGCCAAATGAAGAAATAGCATTGGTCATGGCGCAGGAGAATTTTATGCGGAGAGAACCCGTAGCGGATATATGGGTCGTAAAGCGGGATCATATCCGCACTTTGGATCCGGAAGAAAAAAGAAGCGTTGCCCGTTTGGATAATAAGGATTACCGTACAGCCAAAGGCTACGGCTATCTGAAAAAGAAATGGCGGCAATACGAACAGAAAATGCTCGATGAAAAAGAAATTCTTTCATGGGGAGGGGACGGATAGAAATGACAGATGTTAAAACCGATGTGAAATTCAAAGAGGCTGTCGCAGATTTGTTATTCCAATTGGCAGATGATGATTTTCTGATTTCGTTTCGAGGCTCCGAGTGGCTCGGATTGGCACCTCATATCGAGGAAGATGTGGCGTTCTCCTCCATCAGCCAGGACACTATGGGTCATGCAACCATGTTTTACAGTTTACTGGAGGATCTGGGTTATGGCACAGCGGATGAGCTGGCGCATTTGCGCCCTTCCAAGGAACGCAGAAACAGCATTCTTGCGGAAAGGCCGAATGGTGAAGGTTATTATATGGAAACGCCCAAGTATGATTGGGCTTACGCCGTAGTAAGAAACTATTTTTATACCACTGCAAAGAAAGTGAAAATAGATTCATTGAAAAACAGTTCATATAAGCCTGCGGCTGAAATGGCAGCAAGGGTGAACTTGGAGCTCTTTTACCATTCGCTTCATTGGAAAACTTGGTTTGTACAGCTCTTGAGCTCCTCCGACGAGGCAATCGAGAGAATGAAAAATGCAATCGATGAAGTTGTCAAAGACTTTGGAGATATGTTTGCGTTTGGAAAATTGACGAAAGACATTTACGACTATGGTTTGATTGAAGAAGGTACAGTTCTGAAGAAAAGATGGTTTGCCGAGCTGGAAAAGGCATACACATCCCTTGATTTGGAGCTTCCTGAAATCCCTGAAAAACCGAAAATGAACGGGCGGATCGGGGAGCATTCGAACGACTTGGATTCAGCTCTTGAAACCCTTTCGGAGGTGTACCGTCTGGATACTGCCGCTTCATGGTAATATGCAAGAGGAGTGATCAATGATGAAGACAGCCATGCCCCTTTCCAAACATGCCATATTGGAAATCTTGGATACTGTCAAAGATCCAGAGATTGATACAGTCAGCGTAATTGATTTGGGAATGATCGAAAATATCCATATAAATGACAGGAAGGTGACAGTGGACGTACTGCCGACATTCCTTGGGTGTCCGGCTTTGGAAATTATCGAAAGGAATATCGTAAAAGCCATTGAGGCTTCTACCCCGGCAGAAACAGCGAAAGTCCGGTTCGTTTATGATCCGCCATGGACATCTGACCGAATTACACCAAAAGGCCACGAAGGCCTGAGAAAATTCGGAATTGCACCTCCGCCCCGGCATATGGAAGAAGATGGCACTTGGCATGTTGACTGTCCGTACTGCGGGTCAACTTATGTGACGATGGAAAATATTTTTGGTCCGACAGCCTGCAGAAGCATCTTATACTGCAAATCTTGCAAAAATCCATTCGAAGCGATGAAACCGATTTCGAACATTTGAATAATGGTTTAGACACTGTACGAATAGAGGATGACAAGTTTTCTATTCGTACTTTTTTACAGGGAGGAAAACGAATGATTCAAAACATTACGGTGGCCGGTTCCGGCGTTATGGGAAGAGGCATAGCATATGTGGCGGCAGCTGCCGGCCACTCAGTCAGCCTCACTGATGTAAGCGGGAAAGCCCTTCTTAACGCTAAAGAAGAAATAATGAACATTGCAGAGAAAGGATTGGCTATAGGGAAGCTGACGAAGGAAAGCTTTTCACATTTAAAAGATCATTTAGTGTACAAGACAGACTTGAAAGAGGCGGCTTCTCATGCGGATCTGATCATTGAAGCTGTTCCGGAAAAAGCCGAGATAAAGAAACAGGTATTTGAAGTGATGGAGAATTGCGCACCGGGACACTGCCTGTTTGCGACAAATACATCAACGATGAGTCCAACAGAAATCGCCTCTTATGCAAGACGGCCTGACAAAACAATCGCCATGCACTTTTTCAACCCGGTCCATAAAATGCCTTTGGTCGAAATCGTCAAGGGATTGGAAACGAGTGAAGAAACTGTAGAAGCGATTAAAAATACCGCAGAAAAGATGGGAAAACAAACTGTTGTCATTAATGAGTTCCCGGGTTTTGTCACAAGCAGAATCAGTGCCCTCGTAGGGAATGAAGCGTTCTACATGCTTCAGGAAGGCCTTGGCACGCCGGAGGATATCGATAAGGCGATAAAGCTGGGCTTGAATTACCCGATGGGTCCTTTTGAACTGGCTGATCTTGTAGGATTGGATGCACGCCTGAACAACCTGAAATACCTTCATGAAAAACTCGGTGAAAAATACAGGCCGGCACCGCTGCTTGAGCAATATGTAAAAGCCGGCAGATTAGGGCGGAAAACCGGAAAAGGCGTATATGACTACAAATAATGAAAAGAGTTGATAGAAAAATGAGGGAAGTTGTGATAGTAGATGCTGTCAGGACACCGTTTGGCAGGTATAAAGGGGCATTGAAAAACATCCGGCCGGATGATTTGGGCGCTATCGTCATCGAAGCCTTGATCAATCGCAACACTAAACTTCCGAAAGAGGAAATCGAGGAGGTTGTTCTGGGAAATGCAAACCAGGCAGGGGAAGACAACAGAAACGTTGCCAGGATGTCCGCATTATTGGCCGGGCTTCCCTTAAATGTTGCGGGAACGACTGTCAACAGGCTATGCGGCTCGGGACTGGATGCGGTGATATATGCTGCAAGGGCTATTGCCGTTGGTGACGGGGACATTTTCATCGCCGGCGGAACGGAGAGCATGACAAGGGCACCGCTTGTCATGGCCAAGCCTGATAAAGAGTTTCCGCGCGGTTCAATGGAACTTCAAGATACGACTATCGGGTGGCGTTTTACCAATCCAAAGCTGAAGGAAATGTACGGGGCGGACACCATGCCGGAAACGGCGGAAAATGTTGCTAAACGATTTGGCATTTCCAGAGAAGAGCAAGACGAGTTTGCTTTGGAAAGCCAAATGAAAGCTAAAAGGGCGTTGGAAGAAAACCTTTTTAAGGAAGAGATAGTTCCCGTCGTTTATACGGACAGAAAAGGGAATGAAATCATTGTGGATCGTGACGAACATCCTCGTCCGGATACTACATTTGAGAAACTATCCAAATTAAAGCCTATTTTTCCAGGGGGAACAGTCACTGCAGGAAATGCTTCCGGCGTGAATGACGGAGCGGCGGCCCTTTTGTTAATGAGCAAAGAAAAGGCGGAAGAGTTAGGATTAAAGCCCCTTGTGACGTATAAAGTTGGGGCCGTAGCAGGCCTTGAACCGGCTGTCATGGGGCTTGGGCCGATCTACTCGAGTAAAAAGGCCCTGGAGCGGGCAGGATTAAGTGTGGATGATATGGATTTGGTGGAGCTTAATGAAGCTTTCGCTTCTCAGTCTTTGCAGTGCATGAAAGAGCTTGGCCTGGACAAGGAGAAGGTAAATGTAAATGGAGGCGCCATTGCTTTTGGGCATCCTCTTGGTGCCAGCGGGGCGAGAATTTTAACAACCTTGATTTACGAAATGAAAAGGCGGGATTCAAAGTACGGTCTTGCAACAATGTGTATCGGGGTTGGACAGGGAATTTCAGTCATCGTTGAAAATAAAGTTTAATTTAAAAAAGTTTAGGCAGCAGACATCCAGAACCTGTTTTGCTTATTCATTATTGTTAGGAATGTTATAATTCAGATAAAAAGAAGAGAGTGACGGATGTATGGGCCTTAACACACAATCGATGATCTTTACAATATATGGTGATTATATTCGCCATTATGGAAACAAAATTTGGATCGGCAGCCTGATTCGGCTGCTGAAAGAGTTCGGCCATAATGAACAGGCTGTTCGGGTGGCTGTATCAAGGATGGTCAAGCAGGGGTGGCTGCAATCGGAGAGGCAGGGAAATAAAAGCTTCTACTTTTTAACACCGCGCGGTGTCAGTCGTATAGATGAAGCGGGCCGGAGAATATTTAAGCTGGACCCCCATGAATGGGATGGAAAATGGAGAATGCTTATGTATTCAATCCCGGAAGAAAAAAGACAAATCAGGGATGACTTGAGGAAAGAACTGCTTTGGAGCGGCTTTGGGAGCTTCACGCACAGCTGCTGGATTTCTCCCAATAATTTGGAGAAAGAAGTGGAATGGCTGATTGAAAAATATGAAATCCAGGAATTTGTGGATTTTTTCACATCTGAATATATCGGACCGAAAGATAATGCCGAATTAGTCAAGAAAAGCTGGCCATTGGAAGAAATTGAAGAAAAATATGAGGAATTTGTTTCAGTGTATGGCAAACAATTCATTATCCATCAAAGCTTGCTCAATGAAGGAAAAATGAGTGATGCCGACTGCTTTGTCGAAAGAACCAAACTGGTGCATGAATACCGGAAGTTCCTATTTGTAGATCCGGGATTACCAAAGGAATTGCTGCCGCCGATGTGGAGCGGCAACCATGCGGCATTGCTTTTCAGGCAATATTATCAGCTGCTGGCAAAACCGGCGAGCGATTTTTTCGAAGCTGTATTTGAAAAGGGGAATGACTTGCGGAAAAAAGATGAGGCTTATGACGCGAATGACCATCCCTATATTGTCAAATGAAATGGCCTGCCTTCTGAAAACGCGGAGGCAGGCAAAGATGTATTACTTAACTCTTGGCCAGTATTGAGTTATACTCTTTTCCTTTTTGAACATATGTATCTATGGATAATTGAATCAGTTCAAAATCTTTTTCATTCAATTCGCGGACGACTTTTCCAGGAGAACCGATGACAAGTGATCTCGGCGGTATTTTCTTCCCCGAAGGGATTAATGTGTTTGCTCCAATAATGCATTCTTCCCCTATTTCTACATGATCCAAAATAGTGGAGCCCATACCGATAATGGAGCGCTTTCCAATTTTACATCCATGTAAAATAACATTGTGCCCGACAGTGACCTCGTCTTCAATGATGACAGGATATCCTTCATACATATGGATGGTCGAATTATCTTGAATACTGCATCTTTGGCCGACTTTTACAGGACCTTCATCTCCGCGCAGGACCGCATTAAACCAGATGGTCGATTCCATTCCTACTGTGACATCACCGATCAAATAGGCTCCCGGGGCGACAAATACAGATGGATGAACTTCTGGAGCCGTTTGGTTATACGTTATTTTCATTACGCAACCTCCATTGAAATAATATTAAAAATTTATCGTCTCTTTTACTATAACATTTTTTCAAGGATGGTGAAAAATTTGAAACATGCATGTGAATTATTGGGCATCAAGTATCCGATTATCCAAGGCGGCATGGGCAATATTAGCAACGCCCAATTAACTTCAGCCGTCTCGGAGGCCGGCGGGTTGGGAACAGTGGGAGCGGGCACAATGCCGCCGGATGAGGTAGAGAAAATTATTATCGATATAAAGGGCAGGTCGCAGAAGCCTTTCTCATTGAATATCCCAATTTCTGTCACGGAGTATACAGACGAATTGATCGAAATGGCAATCAGGCATAAGGTTGCCGCAGTTTCTTTATCTGCCGGAAACCCCGCTCCATTCATCCCTGTTTTACAAAAAAACGGCATTAAGGCGATCGTGATTGCTGCATCTGTCAGGCATGCGGTAAAAGCGGAGGAAGCCGGGGCTGATCTGATTGTTGCCGAAGGTTTTGAAGCTGCCGGAATCAATTCCAGCCTGGAATTGACAACTTTTTCGCTTATTCCCCAAATTGTCGATAAGGTTAAAATCCCTGTTTTTGCGGCAGGAGGCATTGCAGATGGGAGGGGGCTGGCCGCTGCCCTCATGCTTGGAGCGAGCGGTGTCCAGATGGGAACAAGGTTTATCGCTGTAAAGGAAGCGCCGTTCCATGAGGAATATAAGCAGAAGGTTCTTAATTCCGACGATCTGGGCACAGTCATTCTGGGCCGTTCTTTTGGAAGAGTCAGAAGGGTACTAAAAGGAGAGTACGCTGCTTCATTAATTGCTGCGGAGAAAAAAGGCATGACAGCAGAGGAATTTTTGGAAAAGACCTCTGAGCCGTTTCATATTAAAGGAGCTCTGCATGGAGATTTTGAGAGAGGCTATGTAAATGGAGGACAGGCAGCCGGGCTGATTCAGCATATTCCATCTGTCAAGCAGCTGCTTGAAGAAATGATGGATCAATCCCGGAATCAAATAAAACAAGTGTATGATCAATTCCAGTAATGGTGAACTGATAGGAGCGCCCGGCCGATGATTGCCGGGCGTATTTTTTTAAAAGGAAAGTATAAATTTTTCATGGGTATTCATATAAAAGTATTGTTGCTTTGTCCAGTTCAAGCGCCCAGCGACTAGTAAACTTCGCACTTTTTCTTACGCAATTTCGCTTGGGTTAATTTGCATGAAGGGTGGCAAACATTTAATATAGTAATTGAAATATGGAAGGGGGAACGAAGATGAGTATACATATAAATGCGCCTGAATCTGCCATCGCGGAGACTGTTCTACTGCCGGGTGACCCGCTGCGAGCCAAATACATTGCCGAAACTTTTTTGGAAAATGCAAGATGCTATAACACTGTTCGAAATATGCTTGGATATACAGGAGAATACAAGGGCAAAAGAATTTCCGTCCAGGGGACCGGAATGGGTGTGCCGTCTATTTCCATCTATATTAATGAACTTATGGAAAGCTACCATGTACAAAATTTGATCCGCGTTGGAACTTGCGGTGCGATTCAAAAAGGTGTTAAGGTAAGGGATGTCATTCTTGCGATGTCCGCCTCAACCGATTCCCAGATGAACCGATTGACATTTAACGGCATTGATTATGCGCCAACTGCATCGTTTGACCTTCTGAAAAGAGCATATGATGAAGGTGTGAATAAGGGGCTGCATTTAAAGGTAGGGAATGTTTTTACGGCAGACATGTTTTATAATGATAATGCCGAGCATGAGAAGTGGGCACAATACGGCATTTTGGCGCTTGAAATGGAGACTGCTGCACTTTATACATTGGCAGCAAAGTTCGGCCGCAATGCCCTGTCCATTTTGACGGTGAGCGACCATATATTGACTGGTGAACTGACGACAGCAGAAGAACGCCAGACAACCTTCAATGATATGATCGAAGTAGCTTTGGAATCTGCGATTAAAAGTCCGGAATAGAATTTTTTGAAAGTGAATTGGAGTCGTGGGATTTTTTATGAAAAAACTGATAGGTATCATCATGATTGTACTCTTGCTTTCCGGTTGCCAGTGGAATCAATTCACGGGTGAAAGCAAGCAAAAACAAAAGCCGGACGACGTTTCTGAAAAGACTCAATCAAATGAGGAAGAGGGCTTGGCCTTGGAATCCGCCTACTTCAATGAAGTGGTGGAAGTGGATGGCAGAAAAGAAATTGTGAATGCAAGCAATGTACTGGCCTTGGTCAATAAAACCTATGCATTGCCGAGTGACTACGCACCTGATGATTTGGTCCGGCCAAAAGTAGCTTTTTCCTTTGGGGAACAGGATATTGAAAAAAGTTATTTAAGGAAGGAAGCTGCTGAAGCGCTGGAAAAAATGTTTGAAGCAGCCGAGAAAGATGGAATTCAACTGTATGCTTCCTCCGGATATCGTTCATATGCCAGACAAGAAGGGGTTTTCCAGGTAGAAGCTGCAAGATCTGGAGAGAAAAAGGCCGCCCAGGCGGTTGCTGTCCCGGGATACAGTGAACACCAGACAGGCCTTGCTATGGATATTACAAGCGAGTCTGTACAATACCTTTTGGTTGAAGAGTTTGAACAAAAACCCGAAGGCAAGTGGTTAAGGGACAATGCCCATCGTTTTGGATACATTTTACGTTACCCGAAAGGCAAAGAAGAGGTAACGGAATATCAGTATGAACCATGGCATTTCAGATATGTAGGAGTAAAAGCTGCAAAAATCATCTATCAGCACAATTGGACATTGGAAGAATATTTCGAGCATGCATCAAAAATTTAATGGCTTTGCCTTTTACTGGGCAAAGTCTTTTTATAGTTAAAGCATAAAATGTTACCGAATTTTCTCTTCAAACAAAGATTATATAATGTCCAGCTCCAGGCGCTTCTTACTGAGTAAGAAAGTATAAGATGTTTTATCTTTAAAATTTTGAACAAAGCCTTTTGTTATCTAGCTCCAGCCCTATCGACTAGCAGACTTCGCACCTCTAGTCTGTACGTCGATGGGCGAGGCGCTTGCGCTTTTCTAATTACAATAACACTTACACTCCATTATCCTTTCACTGGCTGTGTAAAACTGGTAGAATAAAGTGGTTGGATAAACCTTCAGATGATTGAATATGCAAAGATGAGCTGACGTGATGAAAGTGGTGAAATGGATGGAAGAAAATCAAAATAATAGAGAAGATACGCCGCAGCATGCCGGATTTATTCAGATGAAGAAATTCAGATTCGTCATGTTAATCTTTCTTATCGTCTTTTTAACAGCGGGTGTAACCATTTTGGCCCTATCGTTTGGCGATGAAAAAGCAGTCAATGTGGGAATGCAGGAAAGAGCCGAGTTTAATAAATTGTACAACACATACGATAAATTGAAGAAAAGTTATTTTCAAGATGTTGATGAAGAAAAGCTTGTCGATGGTGCCATCGACGGTATGGTGAAGTCGCTCGATGATCCATATTCCGATTATATGACAAAAGAAGAAAGCAAAGTCTTTGAAGAAAGCATTACCTCTTCGTTTGAAGGAATTGGAGCGGAGATTCAGGAGAAAAATGGCGCAATTGTTGTTGTTTCCCCGATAAAAGGGTCTCCGGCAGAAAAAGCCGGAATCGAACCAAATGATAAGATAACGGAAGTGGACGGGAAAAGTGTCAGGGGCATGAGCGCCAATGAAGCAGTCCTGTTGATCAGAGGAGAAAAAGGCACGAAGGTGACATTGACGATTGAGCGCAAAGAAGGTGAAGAACCGAAAAAAGTCACCATTACACGCGATGAAATTCCGATCAATACCGTCTATCCCGAAATGCTTGATAACGGGGTAGCGAAAATTCAAATTACGAGCTTTTCCAGCCACACGGATAAAGATCTGAGCGAAGCCTTGAAAGAGATGGAAGACAAGGGAATGAAGTCCTTGATCCTTGATCTCCGTAAAAATCCGGGAGGGTTGCTCGATCAGGCCATCAGCATTTCCAATCTGTTCGTTCCAAAAGGAAAAATGTTGTTCCAAGTAGCCAACAAAGACGGAAAAGTGGAGGAATATGTTGCAAAAGACGGTAAAAAAATTACCGTTCCGACGGTAGTATTGGTCGATGAAGGCAGCGCCAGCGCCTCGGAAATACTGGCTGCGGCTGTAAGTGAATCCGCAGGTATTCCGCTTGTCGGTGAAAAAACATTCGGGAAGGGAACCGTTCAGACAACTTACGAGTTCCAAGACGGCTCCAATATCAAATACACAATGGCCAAATGGCTGACACCTGACGGCAATTGGATTAATGAGAAAGGGATCGAACCGGATAAAAAGGTGGCCATGCCTAAATATGCTTCATTGTCCTATATCGATCCGGATCACAAACTGAAGGTCGATTCAGCCTCATCGGATGTGAAAGCAGCCGAGCAAATTTTAAAAGAGCTGGGCTATAATCCGGGCAAAGTGGACTCCTTTTATGACGAAGATACAAAAAATGCCGTCATGGAGTTTCAGAAAGACGAAAAGCTGGAAACAACCGGTGTTTTGACCGGCGACACAACCATTGCGCTCATGAATAAAATCCGCGAGCACCTTCAGGAAAATGATCCGCAAGTGAAGGAAGCGGCTAAAATGTTGTCCAAAAAGAATAAATAAATGAAAAAAGAACTCCTTCCTTACAGGGAGTTCTTTTTTCATGAGTGAAGTTAAAGCAGCCCAGGCTGCTTATTGTTCACCGTATTTTGCAAAAGTCCTTTCGTCTTCTATCAAGCCGCATGAACCGCATTGAATCCTTCTTTCAGGCCCGTTATAATGTGCGTGGAAAGGGCCTGCCTCCTCCATCGTGTCATACCTTTCAACAATTTCACCTGTATCCGGGTCCATTTTAACCGCTGAAACGACTTGTTCCACAATATTGAAACGTGTTCGATTCGTCTTGCAGTTGGGACAGCGATATTTTGTACTCATGATGACCTCCTTTTTTATCAGAATAACCAACTAATGCTTAATTTATTAGAGAGGTTAAGCTGCTAACAATACCATAACAATTGAAACAGCGCTGTAATATATGTAACAAAATACGCCTTCTTCAACATTTGTCAACCACAAATATTTAGAAGTTTTTAACTGTGTATATAGTAATTTGCCAGCGTTGGCAATGTAAGTTATTTCTTCCTCTCTAAAAATACCGCATGATATCAATCATCTTTTCTATGAACCTATGTAAGGAATAATAGGCTATTAAACTGGAACTTCCTCCCACTAATATTACAAAAATCCTATGATACTATGAAAACAGAAAAAGACAGGGAGGAATAAATGAGATGAAAAAATCAATCGTTTCAACTGCGGCAGCGTTGGCGATATTGGCTGCTCCAATTGCAGGACAAGCCAGCGCAGCAACGCCGGATCAAGCACAGTCCAATGTAAAGGTGTATTACTATCAAACTGATGGTATGCAAAAGATGAATAACTGGTGCGATCAGTTTGTTTATAAATATTATCCTAATTGGAAAACAGAAAAAGACAACTATCAGCCTGAAAAGCAGGCGCAAAAACCTGCTGAACAGCAACCAGCCCAAAAACCTGCTGAAAAACCGCAGCAACCTAAAAAAGAAGAGCAAAAACCCGCTGAGCAGCAAAACAGCCAGTTAAGCGCCTATGAACAAAAAGTGGTCGAATTGACAAATGCGGAAAGAGCTAAAAATGGACTTGCACCGCTTAAAGTAGATGTGGAATTAAGTAAAGTGGCTCGCGAAAAATCAAGAGACATGTCTGCAAACAACTATTTCGACCATAACAGCCCAACATACGGTTCCCCATTTGATATGATGAAAAAATTCGGAATCAGCTACCGTTCAGCCGGTGAAAACATCGCTCAAGGTCAACGTACACCTGAAGAAGTTGTGAATGCTTGGATGAACAGCTCAGGCCACCGTGAAAACATTTTAAGCAAAGATTACACACATATCGGTGTGGGTCATGCAGCTGACGGAAATTACTGGACACAACAATTCATCGGAAAATAATAAACTGAAAAAAGAACGAACAGCTTTTTGTACAGAGCTTGTTCGTTCTTTTTGATGTTCCCCACGATTTTTTGGATACGATCTTTTGCACACTGCTTGAATGATTAATTTTAGCGTATTGGCCAAGCAACATAGAATCGCTCCTTTCATATGATAATTGGCATGTGAAAAGGGGAGATGAAAAGTGCACATTTATTCCAAGGGTTGGTATATTGCGAAACTGAAAGAAAAGGGCATCCGTTTCCACCCGGAGAAGAAAAAGAAGCTGGAATTATTTAAAATATACGTTGTGAGAAATCTTTACAATGAAATGATAGAAGCAGAAGAAAAAAGAAAAGATTAGAAAAACAGCCGGAAACATTTGCTTTCCGGCTGTTTTTTAAAGCTAGGCTTCCATTGGCTGTGTTTCTTCTTCGGCTGCGGAATTGCGGATAAATTCCATCGTGTATAAATCCTTTGGCACTTCATAAAGGTCATATACATATCCGCCGCAGTTCAATTGATTAAAAAGATCCCGTCTTGTTTCATTGGCCAAAATGGTATACGGAAGCTTTTCTGCTGCTTTTTTCGACCGGATATTTTCTTTCCGGATGCGCATAAAAACAGTTTCAATGTCACTTTCGAAAAATAGCTCCTGAAAGAAATTTTCCTTCGCTATATGGTTATAGCCTTTTCCATGAAACGGTTTGCCGATCCATGTTCCCAAAAATCCGCTTTTTGAGTCAATATCAAAAAGATTAATCGTACCGATCGGATTTTCCCACTCATCCAGAATGGTCCTTGAGATCAATTCGCCACGCTCTTCTGCTTCAATTGTCTGCTTTGTTAAAAAGACAAACTCGTCGTACGAAAAAGATTTTTGACGTACGTAAGGGAAGACATCGGGGTGCGTCATCAAATCAAACAAAATCCGGCATTCATGCCCATTTACTTCACGTTTCTTGAGCATCATCTGAATCCCTCCTGCCCAGGGCAGGTCGGCGTTCGATCCTGCCCTCGAAATTTTTTAAGTTTGCATAAAAAATTTCGGGGTGGGAATCGAACCCACTAATACCAGTCAGAAACAGGACTGGTGGCGCACCATTTGCCTTCCCTCAATTATGAGATGTATTCTGTTTTTTTTGAGTAAGAAAAGACTGTATAGCTCCAGCGCCCAGCGACTAGCAAACTTCACCCTCCTCCAATCGATAAGTCAACATCGGCTCGTACCTCGCCGTGTTTCCTTTATCTCATTGCGGAGTGCTCCAGTTTGTACGTCGCTAAACGGGCGCTTACGCTTTTCTTAGTATCTACCCATATAATACAAAAATTTATTTTGTTTGGAAATAGCTAAAATCCGTTTTTTTAAAATATTATTTTTCGTTTTTCGACATGCGTTTTAGGGGCCATTTTTTTAATAGAAAGTATAGCAGGAGGACTGCCAGTGCTGTTCCGATAATCGGTCTTAAATAAGCCGCGGCGTAGTCTCCGATTTGATCCCAATGATTTTCAAGTTCGATGCCGATCAAGAGGAATAGAACCGTCCAAGGAATCATCGCTGCAACAGTAAGAACGGTGAATTGATAAAAAGGCATCCTGGCTATGCCGGCAGGGATGGAAATCGCATGTCTGATGACTGGGATGAAGCGGGCAGTGAAAATGACAATCGTTCCATGCCTCGAAAACCAGCTTTCAGCTGCATTTAAATGTTTAGATTGGATAAATAGATACTTTCCGTACCGGTCAAAAAAAGGCCTGCCCCCGTAAATCCCGAGCCAATACAAGAAGAGTTGAGCCATCGTTCCGCCAAGAACTCCCGCAATTAAGGCTTCAAAGAAAGAAATTCTTCCGATTGCTATTAAGTACCCGCCATACCCGAGGACAATTTCACTTGGAATGACTTCTATCATCAGACCGATGGTTATGCCCAAGAATCCATAGTCTCCAAGAATTTGCAGTAATTCAACAGCCCATTCGCGAAGCATGAAATTTTACCACCCCATTCACACAAGCATGCTCAAAGAATGATTATGCTTGTACGAAAAAAAATATCATCTTTTTTGAAACTTTCCATACTTGTTTTCGTATAAACTAATAGTTATTCAATGGGAGGGAATTATATGGATATAGTATCCAGCAATGAAAGAATGCTCGCAATGGTCATATATGTAACAAGTTTTTTTACAGCATTGATCGGCCCGCTGCTCATTTGGCTTCTGAAAAAAGATGAGTCGCCTTTTATCGATTTTCACGGGAAGGAATACTTGAATTTTTTCATCTCGTATGCAGTGTACAGTATAGCGGCTTATATATTAATGCTTGTACTCATCGGATTTATCCTATTGCCGATTATTGGGGTGATGGCATTTATTTTCACTATCATTGCGGCAGTCAAAGCGTACAACGGAGAAATATATCATTTTCCACTTATATTCAGAATTATCAAGTAGGATGCTGCAATAGGATACCCTTGATATTCCCTATTAGACGGAATATCAAGGGTATTTTTATTTTGAGATAAAGCATAAATTTTTTCAAAGATATTCGTATAAAATCATTGTGCATTGTCCAGCTCCAGCGCCCAGCGACTAGCAAACTTCGCCCTCCTCCACATCGATAAGTCAACATCGGCTCGTACCTCGCCGTGTTGTCTGGCTGCGAGTGCCATCGGCGCAAGGATTAAGCCAATCGCTGCTGAAGGCAAACTACGCCTTCTTCAGCGCTCGTCTAGCTTTGCGCCGATAAGCAGGCACTCTCGCACTTCCTTATCCTTTATCTCATTTCGGAGTGCTCCAGTGTCTAGCTTCAGACGGCAGGGGCTCGAGGTCGCTTCGGTCAATCCAATGAAGTCAAAGAACGACTTCACTGGATTGCCCTCCGACGGACAGGATGGCCTAGTGCCACCGACGCCACAGGATGTGGCGTTTGTCGGCGGCCAGCGCTTGTTGCCCCTAAACGGCCGTCTTCCGCATTTCAGTCTGTACGTCGATAAACAGGCGCTTGCGCTTTTCTTTATAAAAAGGTCATGTTCATAGGGCTTGTCTCGTATAATGAATCGAGACTCCTGAAATAGGGGGAAGAGGATGAATATAAAAGAACATTACTCTTTCATGGCCCGTCTGTATTTTCATCAAAGCATCCTGTTTACCGTCGTTTTTACGGTTATCATCTTGCCAAATGTAAAAAAAGCTGATTTTTTGCTGAGCAACCTGGCAGGGCTGGCTGTATTTCTATGCATGATATATTTTATATTGAGATGTTTATATTTTTCATATAAGACCAGTGCGGTGTCGATGATGCTCAGCAACGGCCCGATGGCCGAGCATAATGAAACCCTCCTCATCATCCCTTCACACAATGCCAATTGTCTGATGGAGGCTTACTCTTCAGACGGAATCCGGCGGCTTTCCCTATTGATCATCAAAGGAAAGGAGAGGAGGGCCCGCCTGAAATATTATGAACTGGGAAAAAGGGGACGGCTGTTTAAAATCAATGAGCATGGAATAGGGACAACTGCTTACATGCATATAGACCAAAGCGGTATAAGCTTCATCACTTCGAAAAAAAAGCTTCCTGTGATGATCAATACTAGAGGCAGCAAAAGCCGCAGCTTTATTGTCGGCCCTGATCATTTCGAGCTCAAAAAGCCGTATTCGGACAGGATGTTATTAAAAAATGGACGGCCAGTCATGACCATAAAAAAAGGGTTGATGCCCATTAAATGGCAGCAATACTTTTCTCCAAATACGCCCTTGCTGAAAGTGGATCCAAGCCTGTCAAAGGAAGAGAGAAGTCTCTGTTTATGTCTGCTGGTATTGTTTTAGCCTTGATTTCCCAAAAGATCAAGCACTTTCTCGAACGGCTGCTTGTTTTTGCAGTGAAAATATCCGGAAAATGGGTCTTTCATCTGGGCAAGTCTTTTGAGGACGGCATTCATAGTAAACTGGGCGGGGCATAGATCATCAGTCAGCTCGTCCCAATGAATGGGGGCAGCCACAAGACCGTCCTCATTGTTCCTGACCGAGTAAGGTGCAATAATCGTTTTTCCTTCGGCGTGCTGGACAAAATCGACATAGAGCCGTTCGCCCCGATTTTTTTTCAACCTTTCTGTAGTGAAAGAATCCGGATCGTACTGCACCAAAAATTCGGCGACAAATGATGTAAACCGGCGGGTGTCCTCCCATGTGAACTGTCCTTCAGGCAATGGAATGTAGACTTGAAGCCCCTTATTACCGGACAGTTTTACAAATGACAATAGATTCAGTTCATCTAAAATCTGTTTAAGGATTGTAGCTGCGTATACAGCCAGCTGGAAGTGTGACCGGTCCGGGGGATCAAGGTCAAAAACAATCTCGCTCACATACTTGCTTGCCACAGTATGAAAAGGGATGTGGAACTCGATCGCAAGCTGATTTCCGAGCCATATGAGTGATTTCAAATCGTTGCATACAATGTAGTCGATGCCATCTACTACGAATGATTCAACGAAACCGGGGGAGGTTTCCGGCTTGTTCTTCTGATAAAAGGATTCTCCGAATACACCGTGCGGGGACCTGATAACTGTAAGAGCCCGATTTTTCAAAAAAGGAAGCATGAAATGGGCTGTCTTTCTAAGATAGCGGACATAGTCCAGCTTCGTTGCATAATTTTTTTTCCATAAAACTTTATCCGGATGAGTGATTTCGATGCCGGAAGGGAAGATTGCTTCGTCATATAAAAATTTTTCAAAAGTACAGTCGTCCGGATGAAGGTCAAACCGCAAACATTTGAAATGCGGCTCCCGCAGCTGATTGTCCGTCCATTCCAGATAGTTGATGTCAACACATATGCCGGGATCAACGAAGTACATCGATCCCTCCCGCCCGGTATGGTTTTCAAGTATGGTTGTTTTCAGCGCCGCCTTCGCCTCCGAATCAAGGCTGAATAAAAATTGGCCAAGCGGAAAAACAGTGCCTTCTTTCCAAACCCCAACATAAAAATACCCATTCTCTTCATCCATGGAAGTGATGAAACAGGATGCGGTTTTCCAATTTTTGATTTTCAGCCAGTTTGCGGACCTTTTACCCTCAAGCCATTTGCTTTGTGCCTGTTTGGCGACAATTCCTTCGCTGCCAAATTCCATCGCGGTATGCAAACTCTCTTTAAGGGATTTTGAAAAGGGGATGTATTGGAACAGCCTGCCATCTCCGGGGGCAGGGGAATCGGGGAGCCCAAGAATTTGGACCAGCTTTGATAATTTGCTTTTCCGCTCAAGATAGGGCGAGGCAGCCAGGTCGCTTCCTTGACAGAATAACAAATCAAATAGGAGATAATGGCATGGCCACTCGCTTGATTCCAATGATATTTTTTCTTTTGAGCGCATTCTGCCCCTTTGCTGCAGCTTTGAAAAATTAGCCTTGAACGGATTTTCCAAAATGACGAGTTCCCCATCCAACAAAATGGGAAGATACTCCTTCATTTTTTCTAAATTTGCGTCCAAAAAAGTTTTTATTTCCGGGAATTGTGGAAGCATATCCTTGCCGTTCCTGCTCCAAAGGTGCACTTCATGCTCTGTCCATTCCAGCAATCCACGATACCCGTCATATTTTAATTCATAGAGCCAGTTTCCTTTTTGGGGCGGATCAAAAGTTAAAGTGGGAAGCATAGGCCTCATCGAAATCTCACCTTTTCAGCATTTTACTACATGTAGTTTTTCCTAACCGATTTATTTTACCAAAAGTTTAAAAATGTATATCTTCCCATTATGTACAAAAGCTATGGAAAAACCAAGCAGACGAAGGTGACCATATGCATACAATGTGGAAAGGAAGCATCAGTTTCGGGCTTGTGAACATTCCGATCAAACTGCATGCCGCAACAGAAGACAAAGATGTTAAATTCCGGTCATTGCACAATGAATGCCACACACCTATCAAGTACGAAAAGGTTTGTCCCACATGTGAAAAGGAGATTGGAACCAAGGACATTGTCAAAGGCTATGAAGTCACAAAAGGAAAATTTGTCGTCGTTGAAGAGGACGAATTAAGTGGATTGAAAGAGGCGGTGGAAGAAAAAGCGGTGGAAATCATCGATTTTATTAAATTGGATGAAATCGATCCCATATACTTCAACCGAAGCTATTATATGTCCCCTGATGGCGGAAATAAAGCTTATGGACTGCTCAGGAAAGCTTTGACCGAGTCGGAAAAAGTAGGGCTCGCAAAAATCATGATCCGTTCCAAGGAACAACTCGCGGTCATCCGGGTTTATCAAGATACCCTTTTAATGGAAACGATCCACTTTCCGGATGAAGTTCGAAAAGCCGTTGACGTCCCCAATGTTCCATCCGAAGATAATGTGACAAAGAAGGAGATCGATACGGCGATTATGCTTATTGATCAATTGACCACCACATTTGATCCGGATAAGTATAAAGACGAATACCGAACAAAAGTTCTGGGATTGATTGAAGCGAAACGGACAGGAAAAGATCTGGTCACTGTGAAGGAAAAAGAGCCTGCAGCCCAAATGACTGATCTAATGGCTGCACTTCAGGCTTCAATCGACAGGACCAAGCCCAAAACAAAACGGCCGGCTAAAGCAAAAAAGCCTGCAGCGAAAACTTCTGCAGCTGGAGATAAAAAATAATGAATAAAAAATACAGGAAACGGGTAAAAAAATATTAACATAAAAAATAAACTTTGCCCGCTTCTTGTTTTTTTCTTTTCGTTCATGTATAATGAATGTGAAGTAAGGATATGAATTTTATTTACCAGTAATTGGAGTTACCATTATTCACATGTTATAATGAATATCTACTCCAGCAAGTGGGTATTTATTATAATATGTGAATTTTTATTTACCCGGTAAATATTAGGAACATATTAAAAAATTTTTGGAGGTTTTTGTGCATGACAACTGGTACAGTTAAATGGTTTAACAGTGAGAAAGGTTTTGGATTCATCGAAGTAGAAGGCGGAAATGACGTATTCGTACATTTCAGCGCTATTCAAGGTGAAGGATTCAAAACTCTTGATGAAGGTCAACAAGTGGAATTTGAAATCGTTGAAGGCCAACGTGGACCACAAGCGGAAAACGTTGTTAAACTATAATTTTACTCACGCAAAGAACTGCCCTTTATAGAGCAGTTCTTTTTTTGTTGAAGAAACTATAAAATTCCATACCTGTGAATAACTTTTTTTTACTAAATGCTGCGTCTAGCTCCAGCGCCTATCGACTAGCAGACTTCGCGCTTAATGTGCTCCTGCGGCGTAGCTTATTCGAGGATGTTTGGCTCACCTCGTCGCAAAGCTGCACGAGGCCATCTCAAGTAGTAGCTTTCCTACGATAAGTCAACATCGGCTCCGACGGACAGGACGTCCTAGTGCAGGCGAAGCGACAGGATGTCGCGTCCTGAGCCTGCCTTCGTCGCCGTGTTGTCTGGCTGCGAGTGCCATCGGCGCAAGGATTAAGCCAATCGCTGCTGAAGGCAAACTACGCCTTCTTCAGCGCTCGTCTAGCTTTGCGCCGATAAGCAGGCACTCTCCGCCTTTCCTTATCCTTTATCTCGTCGTAAGCACTCCAGTCTGTACGTCGATAAACAGGCGATTGCGCTTTTGTTTATAATTCATCAAATCCGTTCAGATCGCTTGTTTTGGTGTATTGGCGGGATTTTTGTTCGAAAAAGTCGGTTTTCGTATCATCAAAATTGTCTACATAGGCACGGATCCATTTCATCGGATTATCAACATAATCTTCATAAATTTCGCTCAACCCCAGCATTCTAAGCATTTTATTTGCTCGGTACTTGATATAGCCCTCCATCTCAATGAGGTCGATTCCATCAATTCCATCCAGTACATAGCGGCTCCAATACATTTCCTGATCGACCGAATGGCGGAACTGGGCGTATACCCAATCCGTAAATTCTGCCGAATTATATTCCGGATTTTCGGCCAGAGTGGCACGGAACAGATCGCTGATAAAACGGCCATGCTGAAGCTCGTCGCGGTTAATATAAGAAATCATCGTGGATGTTCCGACCATTTTTTGATTCCTTGCCATGTTATAGAAGAAAGCAAATCCTGAATAAAAGAATAATCCTTCAAGCAATGCGGTGTAGACCATTGCCTTTAAAACATTTTCAATGGAAGGGTTCAATGCAAACTCATTATACACTTGCATGATCCTTTCATTTCTTTTCAGTAACACTTCATCTTTTCTTCCGGTTTCAAATGATTCATTTTGTCTGTCAAAAGAAGTGACGGAAGAAAGGACATATGCGTAACTGTGGTTGTGCTCGCTCTCCTGGTCGGCGATTGTCGCCATGATTGATTTTACGGAAGGGTCGGTTGAGTAATGGCCGATTCTGGCTGCAATATCAGTCTGCGGGCCATCAAGTGTCGCAAGCAATCCGATAATTTTTAAAAATGCATCCTGTTCAATTTCCGGAAGTGTTGGAAACTGCTTGATATCCTGGGTCATATCCACCTCGCTGGCACGCCAGAATAATGCACGGATCTGCTCCCTGTGATTGTAGAAATGAGGGTAGGCAAGGTCGTTCCAATTCAAGATGCCGCTTGCCTTTCCCCCGAACAGTGCTGTTGATTTATTAGGATTCAGTGGTTCCAACACGGCTACTTTGTCAAGTGTTTTAGGCATTGATTCAATACTCCTTCCGTCCATTTTTTTACTGTATTTTCCTGAGAGCCTCTGGGACTTTGCTCAATTTTTAAAGGCTCAAATGATGAATGATAAAATGCCGCGAGTTTTTCAGCAGCATGGCAAAACAATGCATCGCCCCCGAATTGCGTATCTCCTGTTCCAAATACATAAACGTTGGGCGGTTTATACCCGATTTCGTAGACAAAGTCCTTTACAAGTTCCGGAGTTTTCCCTTTTCCCCAAGTAAAGGTTCCGACCAGCATGGCGTCAAAGCGGGAAGGATCGGGTGCGGGTCCCGATCCGATCCGGTGCAAAAGGGTGGAATGCCCATTTGTTGAAAAAATGTCATCGATGATTTCGGCCGTCTCTTTCGTGTTTCCGCTGAAGCTGGCATAGCAGATCAGGATTCGCACCATACACAATCCTCTATATCCGATGCGGTCGATCTCACGTAATATGTTGTTTTCAACCCTGAATCCCAAGCCTGCAAATGCAAATCGAGCATGACCTGCGCCTTAATATGATTCGGGACGTAAAAGTTAAATGAGACGGCCTGGTCGATATGTCGCTGTCTCGCAGCATTTTGCTGGATGGACCAGCGCTGATCCACAATGTATGCCGATTTCCTGTACACATTGTATGTATGATGGTCAAGGTCCGGTGCAACAACCGGGAGCTTATAATTTTTCTTTTCTTCATGGTAAAACGGTTTGAAGACGGGGTCGATGCTGGCAGTCGAGCCCGCTATGACAGATGTGCTTGAATTTGGAGCAACTGCCATCAAGTACCCGTTTCTTATGCCGTGTTCTTTTACATCATCCATGATTTCTTTCCACTCATTTTCGTTGTCATCCGCAAGGTAGCCGCGCACTTCAAAGTAATGGCCTGTCTGCCAGTCGCTTCCTTCAAACAGCGGGTAAGCGCCTTTTTCTTTTGCCAGCTGCACGCTTGCTTTGATGGTCAATTGGGCAATTTTCTCATATAGTCTGTCCGCCAATTGAACAGCCTCTTTGGATTCCCAGGCGATGCCCTTTAGGGCCAGCAGGTGATGCCAGCCGAAGGTTCCGAGGCCGATGGCGCGGTATTTTTGATTAGTAATGGCTGCCTGCTTGACATCGATCGTATTCAGGTCGATGACATTATCCAGCATTCTTACCTGGATAGGAATCAGCCTCTCCAAAATCTCGAAGTTGTCCTCATTCGGATCAACAGATTTTCCCAGGTTGATGGAAGAGAGGTTGCATACGACGAAGTCACCGGCTTTTTTATATGAAATGATTGTATCCCCATCAACCGTTTCCTCACAATGAATGGTAGGGGACATATTTTGCATGATTTCTGTGCATAAATTGCTGGAATACACCATCCCGGCATGCTTGTTTGGATTCATGCGGTTCACTTGATCCCTGTAAAACATGAAAGGAGTACCTGTTTCCAACTGGGACTTCATGATTCGGATCATGATCTGGATGGCAGGAATCGTTGTTTTGGTCAATTGTTCACACTGGACACATTCTTCGTATTTTTCCCTGAAAGAACCTGCCCCTTTTTCTTCATCATAAAAGTCTTCCAAAGAATAGCCCATCACTTGTTTCACTTCATAAGGGTCGAATAAATGCCAGTCTCCGCGTCTTTCAACCTGCTCCATGAACAGGTCGGGCAGGCAGACTCCTGTAAAAATATCGTGCGCCCGCTGCCTTTCGTCTCCGTTGTTGAGCTTCAAGTCGAGAAAGGAAAGGATATCGGCATGCCATACGTCAAGATAGACAGCAATGGCACCTTTGCGTCTTCCAAGCTGGTCTACGCTGACTGCCGTGTTGTTCAACTGTTTGATCCACGGAACGACGCCTGATGAAGCGCCTTTAAACCCTTTGATGGAGCTGCCGCGTGCTCTCACTTTGCCCATGTAGACGCCGATTCCGCCTCCGTCTTTGGATAGTCTGGCAACATCCGTGTTGCTGTTGTATATGCCGATCAGGGAATCATCCACAGTATCAATGAAGCAGCTCGACAATTGCCCGTGGGCGAGCCCGGCATTGGCAAGTGTCGGCGTCGCAACCGTCATATAGAGATTTGAAAGCGCCCAGTAGCTTTCCGCCACATGTTCCAAGCGTTTATCTGCCGCTTCATCCTGCATGAGATGCATCGCAATGATGAGCCATCTTTCCTGTGGCAGCTCGAATGTGTTCTTTTCATGGTCAACAGCCAAATATCTTGTAGCCAGCGTATGTAGGCCTGTATAATCAAAAAGGTAATCACGCTCCGGATCAATCAGCTTTGACAATTGATCGATTTCATGTTTGCTGTATTTTTCCAAAAGGGAGGGGGAATAAATCCCTTTTTCCGTCAACGCTGTTATAAGGCTGTAAAAATCGCCGTATTTCTTATTTTTATCATAGGAACGGCTTTCGGCAGCCCTTCTGTATAAATCGTGCAAATATATTTTTGCTGCATCAAAAGACCATTGTGTATTCAATTCATCAACGTTTTCCAGCGCGGACTGAATGAGCAGGTCTGTAATATGCTCTGCTTTTAGCTCTGTTTTTGCTTCAATACTTCTAAAAATTTTATCGCGGTAGTCCATTGAATCTATCAAAGTGACTCTCTTAAGAAATTTGTCCAGCCGATCTCTGTCAAATGGTTTTTTTCTGTTTCCATCTTCTTTAACGATGATTGTTGTCATTTTTAATAGAAACCTCCTGTTTTCTCCAATAAAAAAATCCACTCCGGGGAACAGAGCGGAACAAACGATAGGGAAAAAAGGAAACAGTTTCGCTATCGTTTCATCTTCCCAACCCCCGAAGAATTGAAACTCGGACAAGAAAAGGCAGGTCTCCTGACTTGTGCATCATCCTACTGGGGAACCTTCCCGTTTATGGACAGTGGTTCTTTCCCGGTCGTTCGCACTTACAGTTGCGGGGACAGTTCCGGATTTTCACCGGATTCCCTTTTAAGCCCTCAATGGGCACCTCGTCTTGTGAATTATCAATATATTGTGTTGTGTAAAATGTTTGTCACCAAATATAGTGTCGATTGTGATTTTATCATGAGTAAAATTGAAATACAAGCACAATCTTTTTTCTTTTAAGAGAATGGCAGGCAACCTTGACAAGGAGGGGAGAAACGGTAACCTCGACAAATTGGGATGTAATTGCAGGAAAGGAAGGCTAGATATGCAGTTTGATATATTTGAAATCTTGAAGTACATATCCTTGTTTATCTGATTAAAAAATTTTTCCCAGTTGAAAATATGGATAAAACCTTTCTGATGTATGAAGAATAATGACTAAGCAATTTTATCAGGGAGGAATCCGATATGAACAGTAACCAAAAAAAACAGCAGGCGGAACTGCAAGCATTTGCACAGAAAATAAATCAGCAGGAAGCCCAAAAAAACGATCAGCAGCTGGACCAGCAATTCCAGTCACAAAAAAAGCAGGCGATCCAAGCCATGCAGCAGGCAGAAATGATAATCCGGCAAAATGCTTCAGTGACTGATATTCAATCGTTGCAGCAGGCGCAGCAGCAGCTTCAGCAGGCAACGCAGCAATTGAGCCAAATGCAGGGGATCTCCGTCACACACTCGACAAGCGCCCAGCAGCAACAGCTGGAACAGGTCCAGCAGCAGATCGAACAGGCTTCCCAAACTTTGCAGCTGATTCAATCATTAAATAGCGGCGACAAGAGCTTTAAGAAAGGTTAAGAGGAAGATGTCCCCGGCTTTCACATAAGCCGAGGGTTCTTTTTTTCCGCATCCAGGACTGACTTGACCGCTTCCTTTATTTCGGCGTATCCTGTACACCTGCATAGGTTTGATTCAAGCCATTCTTCAATCGTCTCATCTGATGCATCCGGGTGAGCCTGCAATAAAGCGTGGCAATTTAAAACGAACCCAGGCGTGCAATATCCGCATTGGATGGCCCATTTTTCAACAAATGCCTTTTGGATAGGCGAATCTTTCAGCCCCTCAATCGTCAAAAGGGATTTATTCAGAGCCTCAATTGATAAAACAAGGCAGGAATGTACTGGCTTTCCACCCATCAAAATAGTGCAGGCACCGCAATCACCATTTCCGCAGGCGGGCTTCGCTCCGCTTAACCCCAGCTGCCCCCTTAGAGTCTGAAGGAGGGTATCTCCGGACCGGATGATCGCTTCCCGTGTTTCTCCGTTAACATGAAACTGTACGACCGACTTTCCTTTTCCGTGAGAAAGCATCATTTCGCCGCTGCCTCCAAATCCTTGATCATCAGAAAAAGACCATTTTTTAAAATGAACTTTCGATATTCGGCAGAACCCTGAAAATCCTCAATAACAGGTGCAGGAAGATGTTCAAGTGACTTCTCAACCCGGGCAGAAGGTGATAGTGAGTCATCGTTTAATGCTGATTCCATTTCTTTTGACCGGAACGGACTGGAACAGATCCCCGAAAAAGCAACTGTAATTTTGTCCTGCTCTTTAACCGCCGCTATTGTTACGAGTGGATATCCCACTTTTGAACATCTCGTTTTCTTGTAGTGGAAGAAGGGAAGAGATGCGTACTTCTTGTCAATTATGATTTGGGTCACCATTTCGCCGGGTTCCAGCTGAAGTCGATTGGATGAACCCAACGAAATCAGTCTTTCTCGGTCACTGCCTGCGATTTTTAGTTTTGCCTCCGACAACAACAGCGGAAGCATGCCTTCCCGATAGATCAAACGGCTGTTCAAATGCCCGCCGATGGTAATTTTGTTTCTGGATGTATGGTTGGCGATCCGTCTGATTGTTTCGGCAAGAAGGGGAAAACAGCCCGCCTCGATGACTTCATTTAACGTAAGGGCAGCACCCAGGACAATTTGCTCCCCATCATCTATAAATTCATGGCACTCAGGTATCCCTTTAATATCAATGATTGCTTCCGCCTGAATGTTGTTGTTCTTGGCAAAAGTGATGAACTCGGTTCCTCCGCAAAATATGGAGGCCTTTTTTGCCCCCAATGATTGCATCAATCCCACTGCATCATTCACATTATCAGGGCGGTAGTATTCAAAATCAAAAGGAATCATTCCAAAGTCTCCTTTTGTTTCCAAATGAACTCGGGAATGAGAGGCAAGCGGTTCAGGTTTGTCTGGACCGCAGCCGAAAGAGCGTTCGCAAGCGCAGCAGGCATCCCTATGACTCCATATTCCCCGATTCCCCGCGCCCCGAAAGGGCCATCAGCCGATGGTGTCTCTATGAAATCAACAAGGTATTCATCAGGCTCTTCACCGAAGCGCAGCATTTGATACGTTCTCAATTGAGGATTTTGTACAATTCCATTTCCGTCAAAAATAAACGATTCACTGCTGGCAAAACTGAGTCCCAAATACATGCCGCCCCTCATTTGCTGGGCGGCTGTCGCCGGGTTAATGATAGTACCTCCGTCCAATACAGTGACAGCCTTTAAAATTTTATAAGAGTAATCTTCCGGATGCAATTCTATTTCAACAGCCTGTGCGCCGATTGACCACCACGGACCAGGCTTGCCGAATCCGGTATTTTTGTCCATAGGGGTCAAATGCCTCTGAATATATCTTCCATAACCTACGATTTGCCCTTCGATCGCATTGCCATTAGGGAACTTATAGCCAAGCGCCAGGTCTTTAAGCTCAACTCCGTATTCCGGACTCGGCTTCAAATAAACGCGCCCTCCGCCGACTTCAAGATCTTCTTCCGAACATTTGAGAACAATGGATGCCGTTCTTTTCAGTTTTGTTTTAGCATCTTTTGCGGCAGCCAGTACGGCCCTTCCCGCAAGAAATGTCGTACTGCTCGCTACGGTTCTCCATTGGTGCGGATCATACTGGGTGTTCACTTCCATCGTTACATGGATTTTATCTGTTTCCAATCCCAGTTCTTCCGCCGCAATCTGCGCCAAAATGGTTTTCGTTCCCTGTCCAAGCTCTATGGCAGCACAGTTCAGGTTGACGCTGCCGTCTGCTTCGAAAGTTAAAAAGGCTCCGGCTTGGGCATTAGTTGCAGTTGTCGATGTTTTCCAAAACAGGCTAATGCCTTTCGCTTTGATTTTCCCTTCTTTTTCCGTTCTTTGGCCCTCGTCCCAGTTGATTAATTCCTTTGCCCTTTCAAGACATTTTTTTGCGTCTCCGATATTATTGGCATTTAGCACTGTTTGAGTTGGGGAAGTTGCCCCGGGCTTAATTGAATTTATGAGACGAAGTTGTACCGGATCGATATCGAGCTTTTCTGCAAGCTGATCCATTGTTCTTTCAACGGCAAATGTCAGCTCAGGGTGGGCATAGCCGCGAAATGATGTGGCGTAGAGGTGGTTTGTATACATGCAGTATGAATCGCACCACACGTTGGGAACATCATAGGGGCCGGTGCAATCAAGCGCTGCCGCTCTTGTAATCCCTGCCGCCTGGTCCGTATAGGCGCCGGAATCAATTAGATAAGTGTATTGGCCTGCAGTCAGCTTTCCTTCCTTTGTAGCACCCAATCTGACTGTGGCATGAAGCCCTATATGGCCAGGCGCGGTGATCAAGTCTTCTTCACGGTCATATTGCAGCCTCACAAGCTTCCCGCCGGTCATTTTGGAGGCCAAGTAGGCGAGAGGCTCCAGTTGAACGGTGCCTTTTCCTCCAAATGCCCCGCCCAGCAGAGGGACATGGACTACGATATTCCCGACCTCGATATTAAAAAATTGATTTAGTACCTTTTTGATAGTGTAGGGAGATTGCGTGCAAGAATGAACAATAACTCTGCCCGAAGGGTTTATTTCAACGCTGCAGGTTCTCGTTTCCAAAGCTGCATGATCAGAAAGGTTAAATTCATACTTCGCTGTCACTTTCACTTCGGACTGTTCCCATGCCTTGCTGAAATCGCCTTTGCGTATTTTGATATGGCTCCCGATATTAGTTCCGGCGACAGGATACACATTGCTGATGATTTTTTGATATTGTTCGGAATTCTCATGGACCAAAGGGGAACCCTTTTGGAATGCCTCTTTTGCCGAATTGACGACCGGGAGCGGTTCATAATCGACCTTAATTGATAATGCCGCCTGTTTTGCCTGATACTCATTGTCGGCAACGACCAGTGCAACCGGCTCACCGTAGTAGCGGACTTTGTCGATCGCCAAAGGGGGGCGGTCCGCCAATATAGGCCCGATGTGAAATGGGAACATCTTTCCGGTAATGACAGCGCGGACCCCCGGCACCTTCCAAGCGTCATCTGTATGAATGTCTTTGAGTTTTGCGTGTGCATATGTACTTGTTGCCAGTTTCGCATGCAGCGTATCCGGGTAGCTTAGATCTCCGGCATATTTAAGGGTTCCTTCCACTTTTTCCAACGCATCGATTCTTTGCTGCGGCTGGCCGACTTTTGTCAAACCCTTACTGAACAATGAAAAGCCTCCTTCTTCCAATCAGGTTATTTTTTATCTGAGTAAGCGTACAATGTCAAATACTTTTTTCAAGTTTTAGAGTAACTCAAAGACACCTACCGT
>NZ_VEKZ01000031.1:0-38726 GCF_007681465.1 Siminovitchia fortis | reverse complement strand
GCTGAAAATGGGTAAAATCAGCCTGCTTTTCAAGCTTTTAACAAACTACGTCACGGATTCAGGGTTACTTTAAAATACTTTATACTCTATGAAGGAGATTGAGCCATGCTATTTGACACACATGTCCATTTAAATGACGAACAATTTAATGAAGATCTTCAGGAAGTGATCGAGCGCGCCAAGGAGGCAGGTGTCTCCCATATGGTCGTTGTCGGTTTCAATAGACCGACGATAGAAAGAGCCATTGATCTGGTGGAGGAATATGATTTTCTTTATGCGAGCATCGGGTGGCATCCTGTGGACGCTATTGATATGACAGATGAAGACCTGGCCTGGATTGAAGAGATGGCGGCTCATCCAAAGGTTGTGGCCCTCGGTGAAATGGGGCTTGACTACCACTGGGATAAATCACCCCATGATGTTCAAAAAGAGGTATTCCGCAGGCAGATCGGCCTGGCTAAGAAATTGAAGCTTCCGATCATCATACATAACCGTGATGCGACTGAAGATGTTGTTCAAATTTTAAGGGAAGAAAACGCCGAAGAAGTCGGAGGCATTATGCATTGCTTCAGCGGCAGCGCGGAAACCGCCAAAGAGTGTGTTGAAATGAACTTTCACATTTCACTGGGCGGGCCTGTCACTTTTAAAAATGCCAAAAAGCCGAAAAAAGTGGCCATGGAGGTTCCGCTTGACCGGCTGCTGATAGAAACGGACTGCCCTTATCTCGCTCCACACCCCTTTAGGGGAAAAAGGAATGAACCGGCGTATGTCAAGCTGGTTGCTGAACAGGTTGCCGAGCTGAAGGACATCAGCTTTGAGGAAGTAGCGAAAGTGACGACAGAGAATGCAAAGAAACTGTTCGGCATTCGCTGACTAAAAACAATAAAATTTTACTTCTTCATCACGGTGAATGCCGATGAAGGAAGAAGGAGGAGTTTTTCTTTGAGTACAGAATTGAGAAGTCGAAGAAAATTAGGGTTGGTAGTGGCCAGTTTTCTCGTATTTACTGCTACCCTGATGATTTTAATAACGGAAGGAACGAAAAAGACGGTTGCTGTTACACTTGATGGTGAGCAGGTTGTAGTAAAAACCCATGCGGAAACGGTTGGCGAAATGCTTGAAGAAATGGATGTCAATGTAAAAGAGACAGATTACTTGTCACATGAGCCGAATTCGGTAGTCCAAAACAATCAATCTCTTATATGGGAGCCGGCAAAGCCGGTGACACTGACGGTTGGGGATGATTCAGAGAAAGTCATGACCACCGCCAGAACAGTACAGCAGCTTTTGAATGAGGAAGATATAAAGCTAGGCGAACATGATAAAATCAACATATCTCCTGCAAAAAATATCCTTCCCAATATGACAATTGAAATCGAAAAAGCGTTCCAGGTTGTTTTAAACAACGGAAAGGACGAAGAAAAGGTATGGACCACTTCGACTACGGTCGCTGATTTTTTACAACAGCAGGACGTGGAGCTGGGAGAATTGGATCGTGTGGAACCGGGATTGGATGAAATGGTATCCCCTGACCAATCCATTGATGTCATCAGAGTAGAAAAGGTCACCGATGTAGTGGAAGAGCCAATCGATTATGACGTTGTCACGAAAAAAGACGGGAACCTTGATAAAGGTACAGAAAAGGTTGTCCAAGAGGGCCAGGAAGGTTTAGTGAAAAAAGAGTTTGAAGTAACAAAAGAAAACGGAAAAGAAGTTAAACGTTCACTTGTCTCCGAAGAAAGAGTCAAAGAAAGCAAAGATAAAATCGTAGCTGTTGGAACGAAAGTCACTGCTGCTCCGGCTCCCGAAGGGAAAGCTTCTTCAGCAGGTTCCCAAGCTTCAACTGCCGCCGCACCTGCCAGCGAAGGAAAAGAAATCTATATGAATGCCACCGCCTATACAGCGGATTGCAGCGGCTGCTCCGGTGTCACTTCCACCGGCATCGATTTACGCGCTAATCCAGATGCAAAAGTAATTGCGGTGGACCCAAGCGTCATTCCGTTGGGATCAAAAGTATGGGTGGAAGGATACGGCTATGCTGTAGCAGGAGATACTGGCGGAGCGATCAAAGGGAACAGGATCGACGTTCACGTCCAATCAAAAGGGCAGGCAAGCAGCTTCGGCAGAAAACAGGTCAAAGTGCGTATCATCGACTAAGCAGAGGAAAATGCTCCTCTGCTTTTCCTTTTTTTATCCATAACAGGTTATAATAAGACATTAGTAAAACTGTTTTACCGGAGGAAACATGAAGATCAAGGAAATCATTGTAGTGGAAGGAAAAGACGATACAAGAGCCATCCAGCGTGCGCTGGATGCAGATACGATCGAAACGAACGGCTCGGCCGTTTCCGCAGAAACGTTGGAAAAAATCAGATTGGCCCATCAAAAAAGGGGGGTCATTATTCTGACTGACCCGGACTTTCCGGGGGAAAAGATCCGCAAGACAATCACCGAGCATGTACCTGGATGCAAGCATGCTTTTATCGATAAAAAAGATGCGCGGCCGAACAACGGGCGTGGCATTGGCGTGGAGCACGCTTCTCCCGAAGCGATCCGCCTGGCATTGCAGGATGCCCATCCCATGCTGGATACAGAAGCCGAAGTTATCACAAGGGAAGACTTGATTGATGCGGGGCTGATTGGAGGGCCGGAGGCCGCAGGCCGAAGGGAAAGGCTTGGGGAGCTGTTGAAGATCGGCTATACAAACGGAAAGCAGCTCCACAAACGGCTGATGATGTTCCAAATATCCCGCCAGGAGTTTGCGGAAGCCCTCGAAGCCGTACTACGGGAGGAAAAACAATAATGCAAAAAGACATCGCGACACCGGTCAGAACAAAAGAAATTATGGAGAAACACGGTTTTTCTTTTAAGAAAAGCCTTGGACAAAACTTTTTAATCGATCCGAATATTTTACGTAATATAACAGAGTATGCGGGGCTGACTAAGGAAACGGGTGTCATTGAAATCGGGCCGGGAATCGGGGCATTGACAGAGCACCTGGCCAGGACGGCCAAAAAGGTTGCTGCCTACGAAATAGATCAACGCCTTCTGCCGATTTTGGCAGACACCCTCTCACCTTATGACAATGTGAAGATTATTCATGAGGACATTTTGAAAGCGGACATCCAGCAGATGATTGAAGAAGAGTTTGCTGATGTAAAGGAGATCATGGTGGTGGCCAATCTCCCTTATTATGTAACGACGCCGATCATTTTAAAGCTTCTTGAGGAAAAACTGCCCATTCGCGGAATCGTCGTCATGCTGCAAAAGGAAGTGGGGGACCGGATTGCAGCGAAGCCGGGAACGAAGGAGTACGGGTCCCTTTCGATTGCCATCCAGTATTATACAACGGCCGAAACCGTCATGATCGTTCCCAAATCGGTCTTTATTCCACAGCCGAATGTAGACTCCGCGGTCATCCGGATGCTGTTGAGGGAACGTCCTGCTGTGTCTGTCAGAGATGAGGTGTTTTTCTTTCAAATTGCAAAAATGTCATTTGCCCAGCGGAGAAAGACGCTGATGAACAATTTAACGAGCGGGCTGCCTGATGGGAAGAAGAGAAAATCAGATATTGCCCATGCACTTGAATTGGCCGGCATAGAACCGTCAAGGCGGGGAGAAACTTTATCAATGAATGAATTTGCCGCGCTGAGCGATGCGCTTTTTCCTCTGTTTGGCGACTCGGAATGAAACAGACACCATGAGCGGGTAAACAGCATAGCCTATGACAGATAGATAAATAGCGCTGTTTATTGGAGTTGACGACCGTGATATCAATAAATACGATTGTCGGCCGCTTGTCTCACCAATGCGATCTTTTATTTCGAGTCATCGACATCCAGGAGATTGACGGTCAAACAACAGCAATCCTTTATGGGGAGGATTACCGCCTTATTGCTAATGCGCCTGTTGAAGACCTTGTCCCTTTTACAGAGGAAGAGCAGCTGACAAGGTCTTCCAAAGTACGATCCCTTGAAGAACAGTCCTGGGAACTGTTTCAACAGGACCTTGATCTTGTAAGATCCCAGCAGGAATACACAGCTACAGAAGGATATAAAAGGGAATACAATTACTTTCAGATGCCCGGCCGCGTCCTTCACCTTGATGGGGATCCGAATTATTTGAAGAGATGCATGGAGCTGTATTCGAAAATTGGAGTCGCAGTCAAGGGAGTGCACTGTAATGAAAAAGAAATGTATAAGCACATCCCTTCCTTGATCGACCAATATCGTCCGGATATTCTCGTCATTACAGGGCACGATGCCTATTCAAAAGCAAAAGGAAAAAAAATAGATTTAAATGCCTATCGCCATTCAAGATATTTTGTAGAAGCTGTAAGGGAAGCGAGGAAGAAAGTCCCGCATCTCGATCAGCTTGTCATTTTTGCCGGCGCCTGCCAATCCCATTTTGAGTCTCTTATATTTGCAGGGGCAAATTTTGCAAGCTCACCCCAGCGTGTCAATATCCATGCATTGGATCCGGTCTATATCGTCTCGAAAATCAGCTTCACGCCTTTTACGGAAAGGGTGAATGTATGGGATGTCCTGCGAAATACATTAACGGGACAAAAAGGGCTGGGGGGACTTGATACAAAGGGAGTACTAAGGAACGGGATGCCTTTTAGGCCTCCGGGAGAAGATGAGTAGCTTGTAACTTGAGCATTGGGACTTTGCCAATGCTCTTTTTTTTCGTTCATTTATTCTGGCTTACCCGGCGCTTCCATAGCCTCCCAGCCCCCTGCCCATAGGCTTTCCTAAAGTCAGTACATATTATCTTTTTTGTGAGATATACTACTATTGTTGAAAAATGGGTGATCTTGTAGAAAAAAAATGATTGACAAAGATGAGGATTCATTGATAAAATTGTAAATTTATTTGACATTTATCCAGCCGCGTGTTATAATGAAAACCAGTGAGGTGGAGCGAAAAAATGCCGAAAACTTTAGCGAGCATTAAAAAATCCCTTGATTCAAATTTGGGCAAGAGATTAATGTTAAAGGCCAACGGGGGACGAAGGAAAACAATCGAACGTTCCGGCGTATTGGCGGAAACATATCCATCAGTTTTTGTAGTTGAGTTGGATCAGGACGAAAATGCATTTGAACGGGTATCTTACAGTTATGCAGATGTTCTGACCGAAACGGTTGAACTTACTTTTTACGATGAAACATCAGGAAATATAGCAATAGGGCAGCAGTAAACCCCTGGGTTTACTGCTGTTTTTACTTTTACCGGATATTCGCTTTCCTTCTGCACAAAATACAAAAGCGGATGCAAAGGGGGAAATGGCTTTGGGAAGAAGAAGAGGAGTCATGTCGGATCAATTGAAAGTAGAGTTGGCAAAAGAGTTGGGCTTTTATGACGTCGTCCAGGAAGAAGGATGGGGCGGCATCAAGGCCAGGGATGCAGGAAATATGGTAAAACGTGCAATTGAAATAGCAGAACGTCAGCTCAGCCAATCAGACAATCGTGAAGAATGATTACTTTGGACCTGAAGACAATGAACAAAAACCATCCGCACAAGCCGGGGCGAAGAAAAGCCTCGGCTTTTCTTGTTGTATAGTCTGTACGTCGATGGGCAAGGCGCTTGAGCTTTTCTTAAAAGTAAAAGAAAGTATAACCTGATATGAAAACTTTTTTCAAAAGAAGCCTTTCTTTGTCCAGCTCCAGCGCCCAGCGACTAGCAAACTTCACACTCCTCCACTACGATAAGTCAACATCGGCTCCTTCGTCGCCGTGTTTCCTTTATCTCATTGCGGAGTGCTCCAGTTTGTACCTCGCTAAACGGGCGCTTGAGCTTTTCTTACTCCCACTCTTGGAGTTCATGAATTGTTCGTGGTAAAATGAACAATATGTATGGAATTGAGTCGAAAATAGGTGCCTGGGAACATCCTTTCCCTGTTTAAAAGGGAGGAAGCCGGAGGCCTTTGTTACTCAGTTAAATGAAGCAGGTGAGTGTGAATTGAAGCTTTTGGTGAAGGCACCGGCAAAAATCAATCTATCTTTGGACGTGCTGGGAAAGCGGGATGATGGTTATCATGAAGTGGAGATGGTCATGACAACAATCGACCTCGCTGACCGCCTGGAATTGGCCGAAATCAGGGAAGACCGTGTGGCCATCCTTTCCCGAAATCGTTTTGTGCCGGCCGACGAACGGAATCTGGCCTACCAGGCGGCCAAATTATTGAAAGAAAGATACAAAATTGACCAAGGTGTAGAAATTTCTATAAATAAAATTATACCGGTTGCAGCCGGATTGGCGGGAGGCAGCAGTGACGCTGCTGCAACCTTAAGAGGTTTGAACGAACTTTGGGGCCTTGGTTTGACTTTGGATGAGCTTGCCGAACTCGGCGCGGAAATTGGATCGGACGTTTCTTTTTGTGTATACGGAGGAACGGCTTTGGCTAAAGGAAGAGGAGAAAAAGTGACGAAGCTCCCGGCACCCCCGGCCTGCTGGGTGGTCTTGGCCAAGCCTGCCATCGGGGTATCCACCTCCGAAATATACCGTAACCTGGATGTCGGCAGTATACGACACCCGGATACGAAGGGCATGATACAGGCACTTGAAAACAATGATTATGAAGGTGTATGTGAAAACATGGCCAATGCCTTGGAGAGTGTCACCCTTCATATGTATCCGGAAGTCTTGCAAATTAAAAAGCAGATGGAAAGATTCGGAGCTGATTCCGTGCTGATGAGCGGCAGCGGCCCCACCGTATTCGGCCTTGTGCGCCACGATTCCAGATTGCAAAGAATATATAACGGACTTCGCGGATTTTGTGACCAGGTGTTTGCAGTGAGAATGCTGGGGGTGTAAGAAAAGCGCAGGGCGACGTTTAGCGACGTACAGACTGGACGAAACTTTAAAATTTTTTCAGCACATACTTGCCTAAATACGTACAATTGTGTATATTTTCTTTAATAATATTCGCGTTACGTTGCACGGGAGGTTACATAATGAAGTTTCGCCGTAGTGAGCGGCTCGTTGATATGACACATTATTTAATGAATCACCCTCGGGAGCTTGTTTCCTTGACGTGGTTCGCCCAAAGGTACCAGTCTGCCAAATCTTCCATCAGTGAGGACCTAGTGATTATCAATGATATATTTAAGCACCAGGGCATCGGCATGCTGCAGACGGTTCCGGGCGCAGCAGGCGGTGTCAAATACTTTCCGATGGTCCAAAAGGAACAGGCTTCTGAATTTGTGGACAACCTATGCCGTTCCATTGCCGACCCTGATCGTTTATTGCCCGGCGGGTACCTGTACATGGGAGATCTTTTGGGCGACCCGAAAATTTTAAATGAAGTCGGCAGGCATCTGGCTGCAGCGGTGGCCGGCAAAAAAGTGGATGTCATCATGACGGTCGCGACGAAAGGGATCCCGATTGCCCAGGCAGTCTCCTCTTTTTTAAACGTTCCATTTGTGATTGTCAGAAGAGATACAAAAGTGACGGAGGGACCGACGGTGACGATCAACTATGTTTCCGGTTCTTCAAAACGGATCCAGACGATGGTCCTGTCCAAAAGAAGCCTGAAAGAAGGGGCGAATGTCCTGATTGTCGATGATTTCATGAAGGCCGGCGGAACAATTAACGGCATGGTCAATCTATTGGAGGAATTCCAAGCTTCCGTAGCCGGTATTGCTGTATTGGTGGAATCTGAATATGAGGAAGAAAGATTGGTCGAGGATTATATTTCCTTGGTCAAATTAACGGACGTAAACACAAAAGAAAAACAGATCAATGTCGTCCAGGGCAACTACTTTTCTAAAATGACAAATTTTCTATAGAAGGGACCGTTACATATGCGCAAAGTAGAAACGAACAAGGCACCGGCTGCCATCGGGCCGTATTCACAGGGAATCATCGTCAACAATATGTTTTACAGCTCCGGCCAAATTCCATTGACACCAGAGGGTGAACTTGCCGGAAGCAGTGTCGAGGAACAGGCACACCAAGTCTTCCGCAACATCCAAGGGGTATTGGAAGAAGCTGGCGCATCATTGGAGACCGTTGTCAAAACTACTCTATTTATTAAAAATATGGATGATTTCGGTACAATCAACGAGATTTATGCCCAATATTTTTCGGAACATAAGCCGGCACGCTCCTGCGTAGAGGTAGCAAGACTGCCAAAAGATGTTCTCTTAGAGATGGAAGTCATCGCTTTAGTAAAATAATAATGAATCGCCGTAAGAAGGCGGCGATTCTATTTTGATTTTCCAAGCAAGCGCTTTGACAGATTTTTTTTAAAAAGTCTTATGCCGCAAATGACAGCGCTTGCGTTTTTCTAGTAATAGGAAAGATTCTAAAAAATTTCTCTAATTAAGAAGGAGAATACCAAAGTTTGTTGAATACATAGATATAGTATTTATTTAGAGCGAGAAGGTGGTGAACACAATGGAAGTAACTGATGTCAGACTGCGCCGTGTTAATACGGAAGGCAGAATGCGAGCGATTGCCTCAATTACCCTCGATGATGAATTTGTTGTTCACGATATTCGTGTAATTGACGGAAATAATGGGCTCTTCGTGGCTATGCCAAGCAAGCGGACTCCCGATGGAGAATTCAGGGATATCGCCCATCCGATCAATTCGAACACCAGAAACAAAATTCAGGACGTCGTTTTGGCAGAATACCACCGTTTGGGTGAAATAGAAGAACCTGAATTAGAAGAAGCCGGCGCTTCCTAATCATATAAAAAAGCATCAAGAGCCTACCTTTGGAGTATGGCTCTTTTTATTGTGGCCACCTTACAGCGATTAATCTATTCCTCCCTAAATTTTACAAGGTTATTTCCCTTCTCGTTTTCTTGAAAAAAACCGAATTTTAAGCTATATTCATAATGGAAAAAAATTATTGGGGGACCTTTTATGAATAGATTCGCTGTAATATTGGCAGCGGGGCAGGGCACCAGAATGAAGTCCAAGTTATATAAAGTGCTTCATCCGGTTTGCGGTAAACCGATGGTAGAACACGTAGTGGATCATATTTCACAGCTCGAAGTGAACAATATAGTTACGGTTGTGGGATACGGTGCAGAGATGGTTAAAGAGCAGCTGCATGGAAAAAGTGAATTTGTGATTCAGGAAGAGCAGCTGGGAACAGCCCATGCTGTAATGCAGGCGAAGGAAGCGTTAGGCGGCCAAAAAGGAACGACGTTGGTCATCTGCGGAGACACCCCGCTGATTTCAGTAGAAACGATGTCAGCTTTGATGAAACAGCATGAAGAAACTGGAGCAAAAGCGAGTGTTTTGACAGCTCTTGCCAAAGACCCAACCGGTTATGGAAGAATCATCCGGAATGCGAAAGGCGAAGTCGAAAGAATTGTCGAGCATAAGGATGCGAACGAGGAAGAATTGACAGTCAAAGAAATCAATACAGGTACATACTGCTTTGATAATGAAGCCCTGTTTGAGGCCCTTGACAATGTCTCCAATGAAAATGCACAGGGGGAATATTATCTTCCTGATGTGATAGAAATATTAAAGGCGAGAAGAGAGCTTGTGACGGCTTATATGACGGAAGACTTTGAGGAGACTCTCGGAGTCAACGACCGTATCGCGCTTGCTGAAGCTGAAAGAATCATGAGAACCCGCATTAACAGGGAACATATGAAAAATGGCGTAACCATTACCGATCCGGCCAATACGTACATTGATTCAGATGTGATCATTGGAAGTGACACCGTTATTTTGCCTGGAACCGTCATTCAGGGAAAGTCAAAAATAGGTGAAGGCTGCAAAATCGGTCCCAATACTGAAGTGAACAATTGTGAAATTTCTCACAATACTATCGTGCAACAGTCCGTTCTTTCCGACAGCTCCATCGGAAGCAATGTCAAGATTGGCCCATTTGCCCACATCCGTCCTGATTCAGACATACAGGATGAGGTTAAAATAGGAAACTTTGTTGAAATTAAAAAGACCTATTTTGGAAAAGGCAGCAAGGCTTCACATTTAAGTTATATCGGAGATGCAGAAGTAGGCAGAAACGTTAACATCGGCTGCGGCTCGATTACGGTCAATTATGATGGTAAAAATAAATTTTTAACGAAAATAAATGATGATGTATTCGTTGGCTGCAACACAAATCTGGTGGCGCCGGTTACTGTCAAGGAAGGTGCCTATATTGCTGCCGGCTCTACGATTACAGATGATGTTCCGGAATCAGCGCTGGCAATCGCGCGTGCACGCCAAGTAAACAAAGAAAACTATGTAGAAAAGCTAAAATCTAAAAAATAAATGGAGGCTCCTCATGTCGAACCAATATCTTGACCCTACATTAAAAGTTTTTTCTTTAAATTCCAATCGCACCCTATCGGGGGAAATTGCAAAGGAAATCGGGTTAGAGCTCGGAAAATGTACGGTCAGCCAATTCAGCGATGGAGAAATTCAAATTAATATCGAAGAAAGCATCCGCGGCTGTGATGTGTATGTCATCCAATCAACAAGCAAACCGGTAAACAAAAACTTGATGGAGCTTCTCATCATGATTGACGCTTTAAAACGGGCGTCCGCCAAAACGATCAATATTGTCATGCCTTATTATGGCTATGCGCGCCAGGATCGGAAAGCCCGTGCAAGGGAACCGATCACGGCAAAACTTGTTGCCAACTTAATTGAAACAGCCGGCGCAACGCGTGTCATCACACTTGATTTGCATGCTCCGCAAATTCAGGGTTTCTTTGACGTGCCGATTGACCACTTAATGGGTGTTCCAATTTTAGCTGATTATTTCAAAGAAAAAGAAATGGTAGATGGCGATCTTGTGATCGTATCCCCTGACCACGGCGGAGTTACCCGTGCAAGAAGGCTGGCGGACCGTTTGAAAGCCCCGATTGCAATCATCGACAAGCGCCGCCCGCGTCCGAATGTAGCGGAAGTAATGAATATCGTGGGAAATGTAGAAGGGAAAACGGCCATTTTAATAGACGATATCATCGATACTGCCGGTACGATCACTTTGGCAGTCAATGCGCTGAAAGAGGCCGGGGCAAAGGATGTCTATGCCTGCTGTACACATCCAGTCCTTTCCGGACCTGCTATTGATCGCATCCAAAACTCCGAATTGAAAGAACTGATTGTGACAAATTCTATTCCGTTGCCGGAAGAGAAGAAAATCAGCAAGATCAAGGAGCTTTCGGTTGCGTCGCTTATTGGAGAAGCCATTATCAGGATTCATGAAAACAAATCTGTAAGCACTTTGTTTGATTAAAGCGGAAGTCACTCAGCTTTAGATGGCCGGCGCGCCCCGGGCTGATTGGCTTGTGAACTTGAGAACCAGTGCGTAAAATTTAAATAAATTAGAAAATTGATTTTCTTCCCGCCTAGAGGTTTAACTGAATGTATGTTAAGGTATATATATGGATAGTGTACTTTTGACAACATTAGGTTAGGAGAAGGTGCTAAATGGTAAATGTATTAAAGGCAACAGAAAGGACAAGCGATCGACGTTCCCAATTGCGGGAACTGAGGGAGCAGGGAGGTATTCCGGCTATCATTTATGGTTATAAGACGGATAACACTCCCATTTCCATCGACAGCGGCGAATTTATTAAAACGATGCGCGAGGTTGGCCGAAACGGTGTCATCAATCTCGATGTCGATGGGAAAAAGCTAAATGTCGTCTTGCATGAATACCAGGAAGACCCGATCAAAAAAGAAGTGATCCATGCCGACTTTTTAGCCGTCGATATGTCTCAGGAGATCGAAGCGAATGTCCGTGTCGAACTATCCGGAGATGCAGAGGGTGTAAGAGACGGAGGGGTACTTCAACAAATCCTCCACGAAGTTGTTGTTACAGCAAAGCCCGATGAAATTCCGGAAGCCATCAGTGTTGATATTTCCGGGCTTGGAATCGGGGAGACGATTTCCATCGGTGAAATCCGCGGAAACTATTCTATCACGATTAACCATGAGGATGATGAAACAATTGCAACAATTCTGGCTCCAAGAGTAGAGGCGGAAGAAGGTACAGAGCCATCAGAAGCCGAGTCAGAAGAAACAGGTGCGGAAGAGGAATAAATCAACGAATACCAGGCGCAGCCAAAGCGGTTGCGCTTTTTCCCCGCTTGAATAAGAAAAGCGGAGGCCGCCTGTTTATCGGCGACAAGCGCTGGAGCTGGACAGCCATTTTTTGAGAAATAAACCATCTGCTGAAAATGTTTGGGGTGTGTTGGATGAAGTTGATAGTTGGACTGGGCAATCCCGGTTCCCGTTATGAAAGAACAAGGCATAACATCGGGTTCGAAGTGATCGATGAGCTGGCTTCCCGTAATGGAGTAAAGTTAAATGAATCCAAGTTTAACGGGCTGTTTGCCAATATTCACAAAAACGGCGAAAAAGCCATATTATTAAAGCCATTGACATATATGAATTTATCAGGGGAAAGTATCCGGCCGTTGGCGGACTATTACAAAATCCCCGCAGAAAATGTACTTGTCATCTATGATGACCTTGATTTGCCGGTCGGTAAAATCAGGCTGAGGCAAAAAGGGAGTGCAGGCGGCCATAACGGCATGAAATCGACCATCCAGCATTTGGGCACATCTGAAATTAACCGGATCAGGATCGGGATTAACCGGCCGCCGGAGGGAATAGCCGTTCCAGATTATGTATTGGCAAGGTTCACCGGCGATGAATGGGACAAAATGCAATCAGTCATTCAAACATGTGCGGATGCATGCGAGGAATGGCTCGAAAAACCTTTTCTTGAAGTCATGAACCGATTTAACTCCAATGGATGAATAACTCCGGGCACAGGCGTTCATACTAAAAAGTAAAAATTGCCTGGCCGAGGAGTGAATGGAATGACTGTCCATTATTTTTGCCGCCATTGTTCGGCAAAATTAGGCACTATAGAAAATCATATAATACAATCCCAACAATTGGGTTTACACAAACTAACGGAAGAAGAGAGACAGGAAATGGTGACATATCAAACGGATGGAGATCTTCATATTCAAGCGATTTGCGAAGACTGCCACGAAGCTTTCTCACGCAACCCCGACTTGCACCAATATGACTATCTGATCCATTAACAGCTTTGGCTTCGACCAAAGCATTTTTCCGTTTGGTCTGAGTCCCATTTTCTGGAAAGAGGAGAAAGTCATGCATGGTTTACGAGATCTGATTTTACAGCAAAGTGAACTGCAGTCAGTGATTGCCGGTGTAAATGAAGGAATCCGGGAACAGCTTGTGGCTGGCCTTTCGGGGTCCGTACGGGCCTTGTTCGTAGCTGCAGCGGCAAAGGAAACGCGTAAATCGCTGATCGTTGTCACACATAATTTGCTTCAAGCACAAAAACTTTATGAAGACCTTTTACAATTGGTGGATGAAGATCAATTGTTTTTATACCCTGCGAATGAATTGATTGCATCCGAGCTTGGTGTAGCAAGCCCGGAGCTCAGGTCACAGCGGATTGAGGCGCTGAATTACATGGTGTCCGGCCGCCGGGGTATTTTTGTCATACCGATGGCCGGGCTTAGAAAAACATTGCCGCCTTCAGACGTATGGAAAAAACTGCAGCTTCATATTGAAACCGGTTCAGAGCTGGACCTTGATAAGCAGCTGCCCCTGCTGGTTCAAATGGGGTATGCCCGGGTGGATATGGTCAGTGCTCCGGGGGAATTCAGTATCCGGGGAGGAATTTTGGATATTTACCCGCTGACTGAAGCTGATCCCATCAGAATTGAACTTTTTGATGTGGAAGTCGATTCCATCCGGACATTTTCAATTGAAGATCAGCGTTCAAAGGAAAAACTGGCGCATGTGCTTATTGGGCCTGCAACAGAATCCCCCGTTGATGCAGGTGGACTTTCCCATGCAGCGGATAAGCTCGAAAAAAGCCTTGGCAGCTCGTTAAAAAAGATAAAAAAAGACTTAACAAAAGAGCAGTTGATGCAAAATATCGGCGCCGACATCGAGCAGATGCGAAACGGCCAAAAGCCCGAACAATTTTTCAAATATATGAAATTGGCCTACGATCCGGCTGAAAGTTTGCTAGACTATGTTTCTCGCGACTCCCTTTTAATATTGGATGAATTGAGCCGGATCCAGGAAATGAATGAACGTCTCGAAAAGGAAGAGGCGGAGTGGTTCACGTCTGTCCTTGAACATGGAGAGGTTACCCATGACCTGGAAATTGCCCACTCCTTGAACGGGCTGTTGGTGGATACTTCATTGCCAAGGATTTATTTATCGTTGTTTTTGCGGCATATTCCAAATACAAGCCCCCAAAACATCGCAAATGTTCCATGCAAGTTGATGCAAAATTTTCACGGGCAGATGCATTTGCTTGCATCAGAGGTGGAACGATGGAGAAAAAATGGCATGTCGGTCATTTTTCTTGCCCCGGATGAAGAGCGCAGCCAAAAAATGCAGTCTGTTTTGCGCGACTATGGGGTGGAAGCCGCCATTGCAGATGACCCGGGGAAGTTTGCCGGTACTCAAATTGTCAATGGCGCCTTGAACACGGGCTTTGAACTTCCGTCATTGAAATTGGCAGTGGTGACTGAGGAAGAGGTTTTCAATAAGAAAACAAGAAAAATGAAACGCCGGCAAAAGCTTTCCAATGCTGAGCGGATCAAAAGCTATTCCGAATTGAACCCCGGTGATTACGTAGTCCATGTCAATCATGGAATCGGCAAGTATTTAGGTATTGAAACTTTGGAAATCAAGGGAGTCCATAAGGATTATCTGCATATTTCCTACCAGGGGAACGATACTTTGTACGTACCGGTTGACCAGATTGATCTTGTCCAGAAATACGTCGGTTCTGAAGGAAAGGAACCGAAAATGTATAAGCTGGGCGGAAATGACTGGAAGCGGGTTAAGAAAAGAGTGGAATCGTCGGTCAAAGATATTGCCGACGAACTGATAAAGCTGTACGCCGAACGTGAAGCGACAAAAGGGTATGCTTTTTCCCCGGACAGCGATATGCAGCGGGAGTTTGAATTATCTTTCCCTTATCAGGAAACAGAAGACCAGCTTAGGTCGATTGCGGAAATCAAACGCGATATGGAGAGGGAACGCCCGATGGATCGGCTGCTTTGCGGAGATGTCGGCTACGGAAAAACGGAAGTCGCCATCCGTGCGGCTTTCAAAGCGATCATGGATGGAAAACAGGTGGCCATTCTGGTCCCGACCACCATTCTTGCCCAGCAGCATTTTGAAACAATAAAAGAAAGATTTAACGGCTATCCCATCAATATCAGTCTGCTCAGCCGATTCAGGACAAAGAAAGAACAGACAGAAACTGCCAAAGGTTTGAAAAATGGGACAGTAGACCTTGTGATCGGTACCCATCGCCTTTTGTCAAAAGATATTAAATTTGCAGATCTCGGTCTGCTTATCGTTGATGAAGAACAGCGCTTTGGCGTCTCCCATAAGGAAAAAATCAAGCAGCTGAAAACGAATGTGGACGTGCTGACTTTGACGGCAACCCCTATACCGCGGACGCTTCATATGTCCATGCTTGGAGTACGGGATCTGTCCGTCATTGAAACCCCTCCGGAAAACCGCTTTCCTGTCCAGACATATGTGATGGAATATAACGGGACATTTGTAAAAGAAGCGATTGAACGAGAGTTGGCCCGCGATGGACAGGTGTACTTCCTATATAACCGCGTAGAAGACATTGAAAGGAAAGCGGAGGAGATTTCCATGCTTGTCCCTGATGCACGTGTTGCCTATGCTCATGGACAAATGGGAGAATCGGAGCTCGAAGCCGTCATTTTGAGCTTTTTGGATGGTGAATTTGATGTGCTGGTAACGACAACGATCATTGAAACAGGCGTTGATATACCAAGTGTCAACACATTGATCGTTTATGATGCAGACCGCATGGGGCTTTCCCAGCTGTATCAGCTCAGGGGACGGGTCGGCCGTTCCAACCGCGTGGCCTATGCCTATTTTACGTACCGGAAAGATAAGGTTTTGACTGAAATTGCGGAAAAAAGGCTTCAGGCGATCAAAGAATTTACCGAGCTCGGCTCAGGTTTTAAAATTGCGATGCGGGATTTATCCATCCGGGGCGCCGGTAATCTGCTTGGAGCCCAGCAGCACGGATTCATTGATTCTGTAGGATTTGATTTGTATTCTCAAATGTTGAAAGAGGCAATCGAAGAGCGCAGGGGAGGCGCTCCTTCCGATATGGCTCCGTCCTTTGAGGTGGAATTGGATTTGGATGCCTATATACCGGATGCCTATATTTCCGACAGTCAGCAGAAAATTGAAATGTATAAGCGATTCCGCAATATAGATTCATTGGAAGAAGCGGAGGAGCTCAAGGAAGAAATGATCGACCGCTTCGGCGATTACCCGGAGCAGGTGGGCTACTTGTTCACAGTTGCGGAAATGAAAATATACGCCCGGTCCATCAAGCTCGAATTGATCAAACAGTCCAAAGGAGAAATTGCCATATACTTTTCGGAGGAAGGCACGAATGAGATTGATGGAAGGAAAGTATTCCAGGTGACAAACCGCCATGGAAGGATTGTGGGTCTTGGCATGGAAGGCAGCCAATTGAAAATAACCCTGCAAATCAGCAGGCTTTCGACGGATGAATGGCTGTCCATTGTAACAGATATCATTAAAGAATTAAATACGGCCAAGAAAGAGCAAGCGCCCGTTTAAGGGCAGCGGGCAATTGATTGGGTGCAAGTTGCCGCCCGCCTGAAAAAGCCGATTCCAAAGCCGGACACTCATTTCATCAGAAAAAACTAAAAAAGAAATTTGATCCAAAAATGAACAGTTTATGTATAGAACCTATTTTTTTGAAAGATACTATTTCCAACAACCTCAGGCAATGTATTGAATAAAAGGTTTTTGCAGGAAAATGAAAAAGAGGACTGCCCTATGAAGGGCAGCCTCAAGTTCAAATGGATTTTCCGGAAATCATCTGATGAAAGAGAGGCAACTTTGTGATGAAGGCAACAGGAATAGTTCGTCGTATTGATGATCTGGGAAGAGTAGTGATACCGAAAGAAATTCGAAGGACGCTCAGGATCCGGGAAGGAGACCCGCTCGAAATTTTTGTAGACCGGGAAGGCGAAGTCATACTTAAAAAATACTCCCCGATTAATGAATTGGGTGATTTTGCAAAAGAATATGGCGAAGCACTATTTGACAGTCTCGGCAGCTCCGTCCTGATTTGTGACAGAGATGCAGTTATAGCCGTAGCCGGCAGCTCGAAGAAGGATTATATGAATAAAAATAACAGCGAAATGATTGAGCAGGCTATGTCCAACCGGCTGTCCAAGCTGGAAACGACCGCCGGCACACTGGAACTTGTGGAGGGTGTTGAGGAAGAGATTGCCTCTTATGCGCTTGCCCCTATCATTGCAAACGGTGACCCGATCGGCGCGGTTGTTATTTTTTCCAAAGATAAGACCATCGGGGAAGTTGAGCAAAAATCGGCAGAAACCGCAGCAAGCTTTTTGGCAAGACAAATGGAATCCTGAATTAATATCTTTATAGCAAGGAACGGGCTTGGCTTATGCCGGGCCCGATTTCATTTTGTATAGAAAATGCAATTGATTTGGCTCCTGATTCTTGACTTTCTTCTTATGTGATATAATGGCTACCGGATGAAATTATTGAAGAAAGGCGAGGGAGAGCTTGCCGGATGATTCAAGGCAATTGATGAAAGGCGCTGTCATTTTGACATTGGCCGCCTTCATCATTAAGATTCTAAGCGCGGTATATCGTGTTCCTTTTCAAAATATCGTAGGCGATACAGGTTTTTACATATATCAGCAGGTATATCCGTTGTATGGCATCGCTTCTGTCCTGGCGGTTTCCGGTTTTCCGGTTGTCATTTCGAGGCTTGTAGCAAAAAATGCCGCCGAAAAAGGAGAAAACCAAGAGGATTTGCAGCGGGTTTTGCAAACAATATTTGTTGTACTGCTTATTGTCGGGATAAGCCTGTTCCTGTTTGTGTTTTTCGGTGCCAATTCCATTGCCGGCTGGATGGGTGACCCTTTGCTGGCACCTGTTGTCCAGGTGGTCGCCTTTCCGTTTTTGCTTCTTCCGTTCCTTTCTCTTTGGAGGGGTGTCTTCCAGGGTTACGGGAATATGGCCCCGACAGCGGCCAGCCAGGTAACGGAGCAGTTCGTCAGGGTGGCTGCCATTTTGGCCATCTCCTATTTTCTTGTCCATGAAGGTTTTTCTCTTTATGATACGGGACGGGGAGCCTGGACAGGAGCAGTCATTGGCGGTTTGGCGGGCCTTATCATACTGGGTGTTTATACACGTAAAACAGGATTGCATCTATTTGCATTTCAACGGATCTCCATCCGTGAATTGCTGTCTGTAGGGAAAATAGTGGTTATCCATGGGACAGCCATTTGTTTCAGCGGACTTCTATTAATTTTGTTCCAATTGGTCGATTCGGTGAACTTGTACTCACTTCTTGTTCAAGCAGGCTGGCAAATGGAAGAAGCGAAGTCACTGAAGGGAATTTTCGACCGGGGACAGCCGCTGATCCAGCTTGGGACAGTGGCGGCGACATCGATATCCCTGGCGCTTGTTCCGGCAGTGACGGCAGCCTGGACGAAAGGGAGCGCAGACATGCTCCAGAAGAAAGTGAACACTTCATTGAAGGTAAGCCTGGCTGTCGGATTGGGGGCAGCAGCAGGGCTTATGAACATCATCAGGCCGACCAACATCATGTTGTTTAAAAATGCAGATGGTTCCGGTGTTCTGGCTGTTCTGGCGGCGGCTATTTTTTTTGCATCGGTCGTTATCACTTTTTCGGGAATCTTACAGGGGATCGGCCAGATGATGGCTCCGGCTAAATATATATTACTGGGTACCGTTTGCAAGTATATAGGAAATCTTATCCTCGTTCCTGTTTTTGGATTGGCGGGTGCCGCCTGGGCGACAGTCACCGGCTTAGCAGCAGTCTGTCTGATGATTACATGGAAATTAAAAAGCTTTTTTTCCATTCGGCCCGTACTTCGGGCTTCACTTGTCCGCCTTTCTTTGGCGGCTGTTGTCATGACCATTGCTTTGCAGGGGTGGCTGTATATTTTTGACCATATCGGCATGCAGGGACGTCTTTTCAATACTGCTGCAGCGTTGACAGGAGTTGTCATTGGAGGCCTCGCCTATCTTGCAGTCATCATGCGAATGAACTTGTTTACGGAAGAAGAAATCAGCCACGTTCCATATTATTCGAAGCTAAAAAGGTTCAAAACCGTAAGAAAAGAAAGGAGGCAAAAGTGATGAACAACATTCGGGTTGCGGGACTTGGTGCGGGTGATCTTAACCAGCTTCCCTTTGGCATCTATAAACTTTTAAAAGAGACCGATGATTTATTTTTGCGGACTAAAGAGCATCCGGTCATCAAACAACTGGAAAAGGAAGGAATTTCCTGCCAATCCTTTGATGATATATATGAAAAGCATGATCAATTCGAGGCTGTATATGAAGAAATTACGGAGTTGCTGCTTGAGGAGGCATCGAAAAGAGATATTGTCTATGCGGTGCCGGGGCATCCGCTGATCGCTGAAAAAACGGTCCAGCTCTTGTTGGACAGAAGTGATGCACGCGGAATTAACGTAACGGTAGAAGGGGGGCAAAGCTTTTTAGATGCTTTGTTCACTGCCGTCCGGGTGGATCCGATTGACGGTTTTCAGCTGCTTGACGGGACAATGATGAAGCGGGAGGATATACAAATCTCACAACACGTCATCATTGCCCAGGTATATAGCCAAATGGTCGCGTCCGACGTCAAGCTCACCTTGATGGAAAAATACCCGGACGATTATGAAATCACCGTTGTGACAGCGGCAGGAAGCTCTGATGAGAAGACCAGGACGATTCCATTGTTCGAATTGGACAGGCAGCCTTTTTTGGATAATTTAACAAGTGTGTATGTTCCTCCGGTTACATCAAGGGAGCTTTCTTTAAAAGAATTTTCAACATTGAGGGGGATAATTGCCGATTTGCGCGGCCCGGAAGGCTGTCCTTGGGACAAAAAGCAGACGCATTTTTCTTTGAAAAAATATTTGATTGAAGAATCGTATGAGCTGCTTGATGCCATTGACCGCGATGACATTGACGACATGATCGAAGAGCTCGGGGATGTGCTGCTGCAGATAATGCTTCATGCGCAGATCGGCGAGGATGACGGGATGTTTTCCATTGAAGATGTTCTTCAAGGCATTTCGGAAAAAATGATCCGCAGACATCCTCATGTGTTTGGAGAAACAAAAGCGGAAAATGCGGATGAAGTCGTTGCCAACTGGGAACAGATCAAAGCGGAGGAGAAGGGGAAACCAATAAACAGCGGCTCTCTCCTTGACCAGATCGAAAAGGGCCTCCCGGCTTTGCTGCGCGCCTATGAAGTCCAAAAGGCTGCGGCAAAGGTGGGTTTTGACTGGGGCAATGCGGCAGAAGCCATGGAAAAAGTAAAGGAAGAAACAAAGGAATTTGAGGAAGAGCTGGCGAAAGTAGAAAAGAAGAGCCAATTGGAGGAAATGGGGGACCTGCTTTTTGCGGTTGTCAATGTGGCCCGTCTCGCTAAAATCCATCCTGAAGAGGCATTGCAGGCGGCCAATGAAAAGTTTTACAGACGGTTCGCTTTCATAGAGGAAAAAGTAAAGGAAAGCGGGCTGCCATTTGCCGATTTTTCGCTGGAGGAATTGGACAAGTATTGGAATGAAGCAAAAAAACAAGGGAAATAGAGGGTGAAAAATGGCAACGATGCGGCTGGATAAATTTTTAAAAGTGTCACGGCTGATCAAAAGACGCCCCCTTGCCAAAGAAGTTGCGGACAAGGGGAGGATCTCAATCAACGGCCAGCAGGCGAAGGCAAGCTCCAATGTGAAGGTCGGTGACGAGCTGTCCATTCGTTTCGGGCAGAAGATTGTCACGGTCAAGGTGGAAGAATTGCAAGATTCCACGAAAAAGGAAGATGCGGCCAACATGTACCGTCTGTTGAAGGAAGAGCGTGTAGAGGAAGAATAACGAAGTGGATCGGGTGCGGATAATAAAGCACCCGATTTTTTTCCGACATTTTCATATTTCAAGGGCTTGTTCTATTCCCTCCCACAAGCACATAAATATGTAACAAAATCCGTGCGAAAAAGAGGGATGAAGATGAGCCAATACTATGATCCGAATCAAGCCGGAAAAGGGACTGTACCTGATCATGACCTTGTGATGCGGGGACGCAGATTAATTGATATTACAGGTGTGAAGCAGGTGGAAAGCTTTGATAATGAAGAATTTTTGCTTGAAACTGTCATGGGCTTTCTGGCAATCCGGGGCCACAGCCTGCAAATGAAAAACCTTGATGTCGATAAGGGAATCGTCTCAATTAAAGGGAAAGTCTATGACATTGTCTACCTCGATGATCATGACGGAGGGAAAGCTAAAGGGTTCTTTGGCAAGTTGTTCAAATGAGTCTTCCTGTCCAATTTTATACCCTGCTTGCCATGATTGGAATGGGAAGCCTCTTTGGTGCAACGCTTGATACGTATCAGCGGTTTTTAAAACGGGGCAAAAGGAAAAAGTGGATCGTCTTTTTAAATGATCTCCTGTTTTGGTTCATACAAGGGATCATCATCTTTTACGTTCTTTTTCTGGTAAATTACGGGGAGCTGAGATTTTATCTTTTTCTGGCACTGCTTTGCGGCTTTTCAGCCTACCAGGCCCTTTTTAAAAAAATCTACCTTAAGCTTCTGGAATCGCTGATCCAATTGGTTAAGGCCGTCGCCAGATTGATTTACAGGACCTTTTACTTATTGGTGTACAAGCCCGCCAGAGGACTGTGCATTCTGCTGGCTGCCATTATTCTTTATGTATATGGGCTGTTATTGTCTCTTGTAAAAATAGTCTGGATAATGGTAAAATGGGTGCTAAAGACCGTTTTTAAGCCATTTGTATGGATATTGAAAAAAGTGATCCCCGAATCAGTGGAAAAATTTGTCGTTCAATTGCGAAAAACAATAGCAGGATATTTAAAAGGCAGCAAGAATACAATCATTAAAGTTATGAATTTCTTTCGAAAAAAGAGATAGGAGGTTTATGGATGGGCGTTAAGCCAAAAAACACTGTTACTTCACTGGAAAATAATTATATGCTTGAACAAGAAGTTTCTGCACGTTCGGCAGCTAGAAGAAGGAAATTGCTGGTCCGCCGCCTATCCGTTTTCCTTGTATTCACAATTGTCGTTTGCACCTTGTTGATCTCAACCCTTGTCTCAAGGGAGTCTGCCTTGAAAGCGAAGGAAGAAGAAAAAGCCCGGGCAGAAGAAAAATTGGCCAAGCTTGAGAAAAGACAATTGATGCTTGAAAACGAGATTGTCAAACTGAATGATGATGAATATATTGCCAAGCTTGCCAGAAGTGAATATTTCCTCTCTGATAAAGGTGAAATCATTTTTAACATTCCAAAGGACAAAGACAAAGATAAAGAAAAGGATTAAAAGGGCTCATATTGACACTTTTTTTTTAATTTCGCTATAATATAAAGTAAGGTTTATTTTGTAAACACTTTAAGGAGGATAAATTTTTTTATGTCGATTGAAGTAGGCAGCAAGGTACAAGGTAAAGTAACAGGCATCACTCATTTTGGGGCATTTGTTGAGTTGCCCGGGGGCTCGACAGGTCTTGTTCACATTAGTGAAGTGGCCGACAATTATGTTAAGGATATCAATGAACATTTAAAAGTTGGCGAAGAAGTGCTTGTAAAGGTCTTAAATGTTGAGAAGGACGGAAAAATTGGGCTGTCAATCCGAAAAGCCAAAGATCAGCCGCCTTCCCGTTCAAGACAAGGAAGAGCGAACGATTTTCGCTCAAAGGAAAGTTTTGAGCAAAAGATGAATCGCTTCTTGAAAGAAAGTGAAGACCGGTTGTCATCTTTAAAGCGCAACACCGAGTCTAAAAGAGGTGGACGCGGCTCCAGACGAGGATAACTTGCTGTCTCTTTAACATATAGGCCGGACGAATCCTTTCGGATCTAAAGAAAAGGACAATACTGGACTTATTCCATTTAAAGAATGAAAAGCGAAAGAACCATGAAAAAGTTCTGTTCGCTTTTTTGCTTTTTCTGAATCCCTCCAACAATCTTCATGTAAAGTATCTTCTATTTGGGGCCTTTCGACGCTCCTTTCTCCCGCTCGACTTTCCTAGGCTGATTGCTCATCTTATTGCCCAATTTAGTCGAACGAATCTTGGGTACACATCCTTTAAAGTGACAAAGTTTTAGGATTTGTCCCCTTATAATGGGTAACAATTATTTATTTGCGGGGGAGAGATGAAAATGGAAAAGGGAGATCAAAGCATGGTCGAATCCGTCGGGACTGCAAGTTTACAAGGGACAGACCTTGATTTTTCAAGCGGGTTAAAGAGATTTCAGCAGAAAATGGAGTATTTGTTTCTTCAAAAAGGGCTCGCGCTGCTGATTGTAAGTGTCTTGCTTGGACGGGCGCTGATTTTATCACAATTGACTCCGTTCGCTTTGCCATTTTTTGCAGCCATTTTTATGACAAGAAGAAAAAACGCACCTCTTGTGCTGTTTGGCCTGTTGGCTGGCTCTCTGACAATTTCCTTGGGAAACACATTATTTATTTTTTCAACCTGCGCCATTTTTCTTGTGAGTTTTCGCTTGCTGGAAAGGCTGCACGTCATGCCGATCAAAGCAATGCCTTATTATGTATTCTTTATTTCCTTCTTTACAAAGTGCCTTTTTATATATGCCGGAAACGGACAGGCCTTTACGAACTATGATGTATTCATGGCCGCTGTGGAGGCAGGCCTTTCATTGGTCCTTGTCTTTATCTTTATCCAAAGCACTCCTTTCTTGACGACAGGGAAAAGAGCCAAGCCTTTAAAAACGGAAGAGGTCATCAGCTTGATTATCATGCTTGCATCCGTCATGACGGGAACAATCGGCTGGGCCATTTACGGTTTATCCATTGAACATATTTTATCCAGATATCTTGTGATCTTGTTTGCTTTTACAGCCGGTGCCACTGTCGGGTCGACTGTCGGCGTAGTGACCGGACTTATCTTCAGTCTGGCCAGCATGTCCAGCTTTTACCAAATGAGCCTGCTTGCGTTTGCAGGACTGCTGGGTGGATTGCTGAAAGAGGGCAAACGGGCCGGTACAGCGATAGGTCTTCTTGTTGCCACTTTGCTCATCGGCATTTATGGAGAAGGAAGCGGTGCGCTGACCTTGACAATGTATGAATCGTCCGTGGCTGTCATCCTCTTGCTCCTTACTCCGTATACATTGATAGAAAAACTGGCACGCCATATTCCCGGCACGGCCGAGTATGCCCAGGACCAGCAGCAGTATGCCAGAAAAGTCCGTGATATCACTGTCCGGAGAGTGGAACAGTTCTCTTCTGTTTTTGAAGCGCTTTCGGACAGCTTCTCTGAACCGGAAAAATGGAAGGATTCCGCTGATGACGAACGGGAATTCGATCTGTTTTTAAGCAATGTCACAGAAAAAACCTGCCAGATGTGTTTCAGAAAGGATAAATGCTGGGGAGAGAACTTTGATAAAACATATGACCTGATGAAAAATATTATGCATGAAATAGATGAAGAATCCGGGGTGCTGCCGAGGCCCGTCCATCGCAAGCTGGAAAAGCACTGCAACAGGGCTGGGAATGTAAGGAACGCCGTTCATCAGGAACTGGCCGTTTACCAGGCGAACCAAAAGTTGAAACGGCAGGTTCAGGAAAGCAGAAAGCTTGTGGCGGAACAGCTTCTCGGTGTTTCAGAAGTGATGGGTGATTTTGCAAAAGAAATCAAGCGTGAGCAGAACAATCACCACAAGCAGGAAGAGATGCTGCTGGATGCCTTGCAGGATTTCGGGATTGACATTGAATATGTAGAAATTTACAACCTGGAGGCCGGCAGTATCGATATTGATGTGATGATTCCGGATTGGTACGGAAATGGCGAATGTGAAAAACTGATCGCCCCGCTCATTTCTGACATCATGGGCGAAACGGTAGTTGTCCAAAACAAAGAAGACGTGGAATATCCAAATGGATATCATTACGTGACGCTGCGTTCGGCTAAAGCATATGTGGTTGAAACGGGGGTAGCCCACGCGGCAAAAGGAGGGGGTTTTCTTTCAGGGGACAGTTTTTCAACAATTGAACTGGGAGGAGGGAAATATGCACTTGCCATAAGCGACGGTATGGGAAACGGAGAGAGAGCCCATAAGGAAAGCAATGAAACATTGAAATTATTACAGAAGATCCTTCAGTCCGGCATTGAAGAAAAGGTGGCCATAAAATCGATCAACTCCGTCTTATCGTTAAGGACCGATGATGAGATTTTTTCCACCCTAGACTTGGCCATGATTGATCTGCAGACAATTGAAGCCAAGTTTTTAAAAATCGGTTCAACACCGAGCTTCATCAAGCGGGGAAATAAAATTAAAAAGATTGAAACCGGCAATTTGCCTATCGGAATTTTAGAGGAATTTGATTTCGATGTCGTCACCGAGCAGCTTCGGGATGGAGATTTGATCGTCATGATGAGTGACGGTGTATTTGAAGGGCCGAAGCATGTGGAAAATTATGAACTATGGATGAAAAGAAAGCTGAAAGAGCTGCAGACAGATGATCCGCAGGCTGTTTCCGACCTTATTATGGAAGAGGTGATCCGAACCCGTTCAGGTGTGATACAGGACGATATGACGATTGTTACGGCAAAAATAAAGCGGAATGTGCCAAAATGGGCAGCAATCCCGGTTAGAAAGAAAACGGCCTTGTCCGGAGCAAGCTAGTTTGGGGATGAGCCCCCTTTACCGCATTAAAGCAAGGTATAAAAACCTCCTAATCCGGCGAGGATGATAGCATGTCAAGCGGCCGGCGGCCGCGAACGGAAACGGAGGAAAAGAAAGTGAAAAAAGGCACGTTAAAACAAATATTACTTATTACGGACGGCTGCTCCAATCAGGGGGAAGATCCGGTAGCCATGGCATCGCTTGCACAGGAAAACGGCATTACCGTCAATGTGATTGGCGTGTTGGAAAATGATGTGATAGATGAAAAAGGAATGGCAGAGATCGAAGGAATTGCGATGGCCGGCGGCGGAATCAGTCAAATTGTATACGCGGAAAAATTGTCTGAAACTGTTCAAATGGTTACAAGGAAAGCGATGACGCAAACTTTGCAGGGCGTTGTGAATCGGGAGCTGCGGCAAATATTGGGAAGCGATACATCCCTTGAAGAGCTTCCTCCTGACCAAAGGGGCGAGGTGATGGAAGTGGTCGATGAACTGGGAGAAACATCCGATTTGGAAGTCCTCGTTCTCATCGATACAAGCGCCAGCATGAAATTCAAACTTCCGACAGTGAAAGAGGCGCTGCTTGATCTGTCCTTGAGTTTGAATGCGCGGTCAGGGAAAAATTCTTTTTCCGTGTATGTTTTTCCCGGCAAAAGAGAAGAAGTAGGGATGCTGCTGGACTGGACGCCTCAGCTGGACAAGCTGACCAGCGTTTTTCCAAAATTGGCTGCAGGCGGGGTTACACCTACGGGTCCGGCAATTCGCGAAGCTGTTGCCTCTTTCCCAAAAAACCGCTCATTAAGGGGGCTTCTCCGGAGAGATGAAGAACAATTCCTGGACGAAACAATGTAATTTTCCGCCGGGGACCCTTGTAAGCGGCAAATGGCACAGACAGCGTTATACCATCATCAGACAACTTGGCAGCGGGGCAAACGGTGTTGTGTACCTTGCGAAAGGAAAAGATGGGTATGTTGCTTTAAAAATGAGCGGCGACAGCATGTCCATCATATCGGAGGTAAATGTGCTCAAAGCTTTTTCAAAGGTCCAGGGGCCAGTCCTTGGACCTTCTTTGTTGGATGTGGATGATTGGGAAAGAGGAGGGAAAAAGACAATCCCCTTTTATGTGATGGAATATATCGAAGGGCCAGTCCTGCTCGCTTTTGTCCGTGACAAAGGACGGCATTGGGCAGGGATATTGATTATACAGCTGTTGGATATATTGGAACAGATGCACAGGCAAGGCTGGATTTTTGGCGATTTGAAACCTGAAAATCTCATCGTATCCCATCCCCGGACAAGAATTCGCTGCATTGATGTGGGGGGAACAACGAAAATGGGGCGCTCGATCAAGGAATTCACGGAGTTTTTCGACAGGGGCTATTGGGGGCTGGGCTCCAGAAAGGCGGAGCCCTCCTACGATATTTTTTCAACAGCCATGCTGATGATCAATGTATATTATCCCTCCAGGTTTACCAGAAAAGGGAGCGGATTGGACCAATTGAAGGAAATGATTAAAAAAGAGCCGGAACTTCGCTGCTTCGAGCCCGTTTTGATTAAAGCGCTTGAAGGGAAATACCGGAACGCCGGAGATATGAAAAACGAGCTGCTTGGAAGGCTTTCTTTTCGGAACTCCAGGTCCCAAAAACATTCAGCGAAAAAGCGGCAAGGCCAGGGAAGAAAAGGCTCGCTGCATGAGACAGCGGGTGTTCTTCTTGTCACGTCATTTTTGTATGGCCTATACATATATTTATTTTTATTATAGAAGGGAAGTTGCGTGAGGTTCCTTTTCGAAAATGGTAAACTGATGGATATAACAAGCGTTTTATTTATAGGAGTAAGGGAATAGATGACAGATGCTGGACTTTGAGAGAAAGACATTGAGCTTTATTAAAAGACACGGGCTTTTGGACCGCGGAGACTTTGTGCTGGCTGCTGTGTCCGGAGGCCCGGACTCGATGGCCATGCTTGATTTTTTGGTGAAAAGAAAAGGGTTTTTCAACATCAGGCTGGCGGTGGTCCATGTAGATCATATGCTCCGGGGCGAAGAGTCTGCCCAGGATCTGGAATTTGTAAAAGCCTACTGTAAGCAGAATCAATTGGAAATGAAGGCATCTTCCATCGATATCAAACAGAAAATGGAGATGGAGAATAAAGGGATGCAAGAGACAGCGAGGAAGCACCGTTATCGTTTTTTTGAATCGGTCATGAAGGAGCTTGGTGCAGATAAGCTCGCTGTTGCACAGCATGCGGATGACCAAATCGAAACGATTCTCATGCGCTTGACAAGAGGAAGCAGCGGTAAGTCACGTGCCGGAATCCAGCCAGCCAGGCCATTTGGCAACGGAACATTGATCCGCCCGCTTCTCGGGGTGACGAAAGAGGAAATCGAGGAATACTGCGCGTTTCACCAATTGAAGCCCAGAATTGACCCCAGCAATGAAAAGCCGGCCTATACAAGGAACCGTTTCCGTTTAGAAGTATTGCCGGTCCTCAAACGAGAAAATCAACAAGTTCATGAACATTTTCAACGTTTCAGCGAAGATTTACTGGAAGATGAAGCCTATTTGGAAGCACTGGCCGAACGGGAAATCAAGGGGGCATCCGTGTTTGAAAATGGAAAAATACAGCTTGATATTCCTTCTTTTTTACAAATGCCTTTGCCTTTACAAAGGAGGGGTATTCATCTAATATTAAGCTATCTTTATAAGAAAAATGTAACACATGTGACCGCATGGCATGCCGGGTTGATCAGGGAGCTGCTGCAGGGGGAAAACCCTTCAGGCAGGCTGGATCTTCCCCTTGGATTACAAGTCGCCCGCTCCTATGGCCACTGCGTTTTTTCGTTTGATGATACAAAACGGGCGACCGGATATGAGTACGAATTAAGTGCCGGACGGGAAATTATCCTTCCGGACGGAGGGACCGTCCGTATGGAGAAGGACTCGGACATTTATGCAGGCGGCGATGAAGATTATATTGTATTGAATGAAACAGAAATCAAGCTGCCGCTTATTGTACGGACCCGGAGGGCGGGAGACCGGATCCGGGTTAAAGGAATGAATGGAACGAAGAAATTAAAAGATCTGTTCATCGATGAAAAAATCCCTAGACTCCAGCGGGACTGCTGGCCGGTCATAACCGACCGGCGAAATCAGATACTATGGGTTCCGGGATTGAAAAAATCCATATACGACGCGGGACCTCAATGCCATGGACATCGATATATATTGTATTACAGAACCTCTGGGGGGCAGCAAAGGCAATGAAAAATGACATTGAAAGGGTATTGATTACCGAAAAGGAAATTGAAGAGAAAATCCGGGAGCTCGGTAAGCAGCTCACAGAGGAGTACGAAGGCCGATTTCCTCTCGCCATCGGCGTTTTAAAAGGGGCCATGCCATTCATGGCAGACCTTTTAAAAAGGGTCGATACTTATTTGGAAATGGACTTCATGGATGTTTCAAGTTACGGCATGTCCACAACCTCTTCCGGAGAAGTGAAGATTTTAAAGGACTTGAATACGCCTGTTGAAGGCAGGGATATTCTGATTATTGAGGATATCATCGACAGCGGGGTTACGTTGAGCTATCTTGTAGATCTTTTCCGTTACAGAAAAGCGAAATCGATCAAAATTGTGACGCTGCTTGATAAACCGGAAGGAAGAAAAGCGAATTTAAAAGCGGACTATGTGGGCTTTGTTGTTCCAAATGCTTTTGTTGTCGGTTACGGGCTCGATTACGCTGAGAAGTACCGGAACCTTCCATATATAGGAGTTTTGAAACCAGAGGTATATGGCAATAATGACAAATAGTGAAAGATAGGCAAAATTGCAATGGTGAATTGTTGTAAAGTCCGAAATGACTATGATACTATTGAATATAGTTTTTTGACCGCGGGAGGAGGCTAGGGATGAACCGGATCTTTAGAAATACAATTTTTTATTTACTTATCTTTCTCGTTCTCATCGGCATTGTGAGCTGGTTTAACAATACCAATGAAACGACACAAAATATATCGTATAAAGAATTTGTCACGCACTTGGAAAATGGGGATATTAAAGAATTCTCCATACAGCCCGAAAGAGGCGTTTATGAGGTCGTAGGCCAGTTGAAAGGCGCCAAAGAGGGCGAGCATTTCATGACATATGTCATGAATAATCCTGCAATGCTTGACCGGATCGATGCGGCTGCATCGGAAGTGGAGGTTATGCCGGCAAAAGAAACGAGCGGCTGGGTATCCTTTTTCACAACGATCATCCCATTTATCATCATCTTTATTTTATTTTTCTTCTTGCTCAATCAGGCACAAGGCGGCGGAAGCCGTGTCATGAACTTTGGAAAGAGCAAAGCGAAGCTGTATAGCGAGGAGAAGAAGAAAGTCCGCTTTAAAGACGTAGCGGGTGCTGATGAAGAGAAGCAGGAATTAGTGGAAGTCGTAGACTTTTTGAAAGACCCCAGGAAGTTCTCCGAATTGGGAGCACGTATTCCTAAAGGGATTTTGCTTGTTGGACCGCCTGGAACAGGTAAAACGTTGCTTGCGCGGGCGGTTGCAGGGGAAGCGGGTGTCCCGTTTTTCTCAATCAGCGGTTCCGATTTCGTGGAAATGTTCGTAGGTGTCGGTGCATCGAGGGTTCGTGATTTGTTCGAGAATGCGAAAAAAAATGCACCTTGTATGATATTCATTGATGAAATTGATGCTGTCGGCCGCCAGCGCGGCGCCGGCCTTGGCGGGGGACATGACGAGCGGGAGCAGACGTTGAACCAATTGCTCGTTGAAATGGACGGATTTGGTGAAAACGAAGGGATCATCATCATTGCGGCCACAAACCGCCCGGATATCCTCGACCCGGCGTTATTGCGCCCAGGACGTTTTGACCGTCAAATTACTGTTGACCGTCCTGACGTCAACGGAAGAGAAGCGGTTCTCAGGGTTCATGCGAGAAATAAGCCGCTTGATGATTCGGTTGACCTCAAATCGATCGCCATGAGGACACCGGGCTTTTCAGGCGCCGACTTGGAAAACCTGTTGAACGAAGCGGCCTTGATTGCAGCCCGCCGGAATAAAAAGACAATTGACATGGATGACGTCGATGAAGCGACAGACAGGGTCATAGCGGGACCAGCCAAGAAAAGCAGGGTCATTTCCGAGAAAGAAAGAAATATTGTTGCCTATCATGAAGGCGGACATACTGTCATCGGATTGGTCCTTGATGAAGCCGATGTTGTTCATAAGGTAACGATTGTTCCAAGGGGGCAGGCGGGCGGCTATGCCGTCATGCTTCCGAAAGAAGACCGCTACTTTATGACAAAGCCGGAGCTGCTTGATAAAATCACCGGCTTGCTCGGCGGCCGGGTGGCGGAAGAAATTACATTCGGAGAGGTGTCTACCGGCGCTCATAACGACTTCCAGCGGGCAACAAACATCGCACGCAAGATGGTTACTGAATACGGAATGAGCGATAAGCTTGGACCACTTCAATTCGGCCAGGCTCAAGGCGGCCAGGTATTCCTGGGCAGGGATTTGCATAATGAGCAAAACTACTCAGATGCCATCGCTTTTGAAATAGACCAGGAAATCCAGCGCATCATCAAAGAATGTTATGCCCGTGCCAAAGAAATTCTGACGAAGCATCGTGACAAGCTGGAAATAATTGCTCAAACCTTGTTGAAGGTGGAAACGTTAGATGCTGAACAGATCCGAAGCCTGTTCGATACCGGCAAATTGCCGGAGCGCTCCTCGAATTTAGATAAAGAAAACAACGATGAGCCTAAAGTGACGCTTCTCCCGAAGGAAGAAGAACAAGATAATTCTTTGGCCATTGATGAAAATCGTCCAAAAGATCCGTTTGGTCCCCCTGAGAAATTGGGACCTACAAAACCGTCTGATCCAAATGATGCGGACCCGGATAATAAAGAGTAAACTCATCGAAGACACTGATATAGATCGGTGTCTTTTTCTTTTAGGCCGAATGGCTTTAGTGGTATGATGTGTGAAGAAAAAGTCTTGTAAAAGTTGGTGAGAAGGTTGATTTTTGTTTTGGATGTGGGAAATACAAATACGGTCCTCGGTGTTTACGACAATGACTACTTAAAATATCACTGGCGGATTGAAACAAACCGGCATAAAACGGAAGATGAATATGGCATGGTGATCAAGTCTCTATTTGAACATGTGGGGATTCGCTTTGACCACATAAACGGAATTATCATTTCTTCTGTCGTACCCCCGATTATGTTTACGATGGAAAAAATGTGTAAAAAGTATTTTAAGGTTAAGCCTTTGATTGTAGGGCCTGGCATAAAGACAGGATTAAATATAAAATACGAAAATCCCCGCGAAGTCGGTGCAGACCGGATTGTGAACGCGGTGGCAGGAATACAGGAATATGGCAGCCCGCTGATTATCGTTGATTTTGGGACAGCGACCACATTTTGTTATATCAATGAAAAAGCCGAATATACAGGAGGGGTGATTGCCCCGGGTATCGGCATATCAACGGAAGCCCTATACTCCAAAGCTGCCAAGCTTCCGCGGATTGAAATTACCCATGTGGACGAAATTATCGGTAAAAATACGGTAGCGGCCATGCAGGCGGGAATTTTATTTGGATTTGTCGGACAAGTTGAGGGAATTGTGAACAGGATTTTTGAGAAGAGTAAAAAGAAACCGACTGTCATTGCCACCGGCGGGCTGGCCAGTCTGATTTCATCTGAAACGAAATTGATTGATATTGTTGACTATGACCTGACATTAAAGGGCCTGCATTTAATTTACAAAAGAAATATTTAAGTTAAGAGGTGTACTGTGATGAGTGATTATTTGGTCAAAGCTCTGGCCTATGATAAACAAGTCCGCGCATATGCGGTCAACAGCACGGAGACGGTTGGGGAAGCGCAGCGAAGGCATCATACCTGGCCGACAGCTTCCGCGGCCCTTGGCAGGGCAACGACGGCGGGTGTCATGATGGGCGCCATGTTAAAAGGGGAGGAGAAGCTGACTGTAAAGGTGGAGGGCGACGGCCCGATCGGACCGGTCATCGTAGATGCAGATGCGAAAGGGCATGTGCGCGGATATGTGACCAATCCCCAGGTTCATTTTGATTTGAATGACAAAGGCAAGCTTGATGTGAGGCGGGCAGTGGGAACAAACGGCACATTGACGGTTGTGAAAGATATCGGGCTCAGGGAAAACTTTTCCGGGCAAGTTCCGATAGTCTCCGGGGAATTGGGAGAAGATTTCACCTATTATTTCGCCGTATCTGAACAGACCCCTTCATCCGTCGGAGTCGGTGTGCTCGTAAATCCCGATAACTCCATTCTTGCGGCCGGGGGCTTTATCATCCAATTGATGCCGGAAACGGATGAAGAGACGATAAGTAAAATTGAGGAGAGCATCAACAAGACTCCGCCTATTTCTAAAATGATCCAGGAAGGACTGACGCCTGAAGAAATCCTGAACCGACTGCTTGGTGAAGAAAATGTCCGGATTATTGAAAAAATGCCCGTGGAATTTAGATGCGCCTGTTCCAAAGAACGGTTTGGGCGGGCAATTATGAGCTTGGGTAAATCGGAAATCCAAGATATGATTACGGAGGACGGAAAAGCCGATACGCAATGCCATTTTTGCAATGCAGAATATCATTTTACAAAAGAAGAGCTGGAAGAAATATTGGAAGAGGCCAAAAAGGCGTAAGTACTTTTTACTAAAATAAGAAACATTCCCGTTGACAGAGGGACCGCAACGTGGTAATTTTAAATAAACCAATAAAATTACTCGGAATTAGAGGTGGAGGAAAAATGTCACGAATTGCAAACTCGATTACGGATTTAATTGGCAACACCCCGATTGTGAAGCTGAACCGCCTGGTTGATGAGGACAGTGCTGAGGTTTATTTAAAACTTGAATACATGAATCCCGGAAGCAGCGTAAAAGACCGTATTGCCTTGGCAATGATTGAAGCTGCCGAAAAAGAAGGGAAATTAAAAGAAGGAGATACGCTGATCGAGCCGACAAGCGGAAATACGGGGATCGGCCTTGCGATGGTTGCTGCGGCCAAAGGATACCGTGCGATTCTTGTCATGCCTGATACAATGAGCATGGAAAGGCGCAATCTTTTGCGTGCCTATGGAGCGGAATTGGTGTTGACTCCTGGTGCGGAAGGAATGAACGGCGCGATTAAAAAAGCCAATGAATTGGCGGAAGAACACGGCTATTTTCTTCCTCAGCAATTTGAAAACAGTGCCAATCCAAAAATTCACCATGAAACAACCGGAAAAGAGATCGTTGAACAGATGGGCGACCAGCTTGATGCTTTTATTTCCGGAATCGGTACAGGAGGAACCATTACCGGTGCGGGTGAAGTATTGAGAGAAAAATATCCTGACATCAAAATTTATGCTGTTGAACCGAAGGACTCTCCCGTATTATCCGGAGGAAAGCCAGGTCCCCATAAAATCCAGGGCATTGGAGCGGGATTTGTTCCAAAGGTATTAAACACGGACATCTACGATGAAGTCATTACGGTTTCCAATGAGGATGCATTCGAAACAGCCAGGAAAGCTGCCAAAGCAGAAGGCGTCCTTGGCGGTATTTCCTCCGGTGCTGCCATTAATGCAGCATTATCCGTTGCCAAAAAGCTCGGCAAAGGCAAAAAAGTCTTAGCGATCATCCCAAGCAACGGTGAGCGCTACCTAAGCACCCCTTTGTATCAATTTGAGGATTAATAGAAAAGCGCAAGCGCCTGTTTATCGACGTACAGACTGGAGTGCTTCCGACGAGATAAAGGAAACACGGCGACGAAGGAGCCGATGTTGACTTATCGTAGGAGGAAGCACGAAGTCTGCTAGTCGATAGGCGCTGTAGCTGGACAAAAGAAAAGCGAAGGCGCCCGCTTAGCGACGTACAAACAGCTTGGTGTTAAAAGGCAAGTCCGAATAAGGGCTTGTCTTTTATTTTTCATTTATCAATTAAAGGGTTACACTTAAAAGACGTTGAAATGAAAGAATGAAGGTGAAACAATGATCATCCACTGTGGAAAGTACAAACTGGATTGCAATCAAAAAACGTTGATTATGGGTATTTTGAATGTCACTCCCGATTCCTTTTCGGATGGCGGTCGTTTTAATGCCTTGGACAATGCAGTTGAGCACGCAAAGAAAATGGTGAAAGATGGCGCTGATATCATTGATGTTGGCGGCGAATCCACCCGTCCCGGCCATGAACCGGTCTCAGCCGAAGAAGAGATTGACAGGGTACTTCCTGTGATTCAAGCGGTCGCAAACGCTGTTCAGGCTCCAATTTCCATCGATACGTATAAAGCGAAAACAGCCGATGCGGGGGTGATGGCGGGCGCTCATATCATCAACGACATATGGGGAGCGAAGAAAGATCCTGAGATAGCGGCCGTGGCGGCCGAGCGGGATGTGCCGATTGTTTTGATGCATAACAGGGATAACCGTGACTACACAAACTTTATCCGTGATGTACTGAATGATTTATATGAGAGCATCTCCATTGCCAAAAATGCGGGTGTTCCGGACAGCAGCATCATCCTTGATCCCGGAATCGGATTTGCTAAGGACTACCATGAAAATCTTATCATGATGAGAAATCTTGATAAACTTGTCGGCCTGGGATATCCGGTACTGCTTGGGACTTCCCGGAAGCGGATGGTCGGAACTGCACTTGATCTTCCTGTTGAGGAACGAATGGAAGGAACGGGCGCAACTGTCTGTTATGGAATTCAGCAGGGATGCCATATCATGCGTGTTCATGATGTAAAAGAAATAAGCCGCATGTCCGCCATGATGGATGTCCTGTTGGAAAAGGGGGAGCAGAGTGGATAAAATTTACCTGAACGAAATGGAGTTTTACGGCTATCACGGCGTCTTTCCGGAGGAAACTGTCCTTGGACAGCGTTTTCGGGTGAATGTCGTAATGGAAACGGACCTGCGGGCCGCCGGGCGTTCGGATGATCTGGAAAAAACGATCAATTATGCGGACGTTTATACGCTTTGTAAAGAAATCGTTGAAGGTAAAAGATTCGATCTCGTCGAAGCGGTGGCTGAAAATATTGCCGGTGACATTTTGGGCCGGTTTGATTCCGTTGAGCGGGTCCACGTGAAAGTGATCAAACCGAATCCGCCGATCAAAGGAATTTATGATTCCGTTGCTGTTGAAATTATGAGGGACCGTCATGAATAATATAGCCTTTTTATCGCTTGGCTCCAATATCGGCGACAGGGAGAAATGGTTGAAAGAAGCAGTCAGGGAATTGGACCAGACAGATGGAATTGAGGTTGAAAAAGTATCTTCCATTTATGAAACGGACCCTGTCGGATATACAGACCAGGACCCCTTTTTAAATATAGCTGTTAAAATTAAAACCTCACTTTCAGCCCGTGAACTTTTAACCCGATGCCTTCATGTTGAACAACGGCTTGGAAGGGTAAGGGAATTCAGATGGGGCCCCAGAAAAATCGACCTTGACATTTTATTGTATAATAACGAAAATATTAGGATGGAGGACTTGCAGATTCCTCATCCTCGAATGACCGAGCGTGCATTTGTCCTTGTTCCGTTATTGGAGATTGATGGAAAAGTGAGACTCCCGCATCAAAATGTTTCTTTGGTTGAAGTGCTAAGCGAAATACCTGATAAAGAAGGTGTTCGGTTATGGAAACAGATAAATGGGGGAGGCGGATCCGGGCTTTTCGGAAGCTGAAGGGGCGCACCCAGGAAGGTCTGGCAAAGGAAATTGGAATATCCGTATCGGTTTTGGGAGAAATTGAACGGGGAAGCCGTCTTCCGTCAGAACAGATACTCAAACAAATTTCCGATGTGCTTACAGTTCCCATCGAGGAATTGACGCCGCCGGATGAGTTGGATAAATAAAACCCTTGGAAGCGACCTCGAGCCCCTAGCGGCCGCAGCTGGACAATAAAAAGGTGATTTGCTGCCATTAGCTGGCAGTTTTTTTATAGAAAGATGCCTAGCTCTTTAATTTTAGGTACAATATGAAAATGAGGAATGGCTTTATTATAAGATTGGAGTGGAAAAGATGAGTCAGGAAGAGTTGAATGATCAACTTCAGGTAAGGCGCGACAAAATGATATCTTTGCGGGAAAGTGGGATCGATCCGTTCGGTAAACGGTTCGAACGTACCGAATTAACAAAAGATATTAAAGATAAATATGAAGCAAAAACAAAAGAAGAACTTGAGGAAATGAATCAGTCGGTGACGATTGCCGGCCGGATCATGACGAAGCGTGGAAAGGGAAAAGCCGGATTTGCCCATATCCAGGATTTGACGGGCCAAATTCAGATATATGTCCGCCAGGATGCGGTAGGCGAGGAACAGTATGATATTTTTAAAACAGTCGACCTCGGGGATATAGTCGGTTTAACAGGGACTATTTTCAAGACAAAAGTGGGCGAACTGTCCATAAAAGCAAACGAATTTACATTGCTTACGAAGGCGTTGCGCCCGCTTCCGGAAAAATTCCACGGATTAAAAGACGTAGAGCAGCGTTATCGCCAGCGCTATCTCGATTTGATTACCAATGAAAATAGCAGGGAAACTTTTATCGCACGAAGCAAAATCATCCAATCCATGCGCCGCTATTTGGATGGACAAGGATTCCTGGAAGTGGAAACACCGATGCTTCATGCTATTGCCGGGGGAGCGGCTGCCCGTCCTTTCATTACCCATCATAATGCGCTGGACACGCAATTTTATATGAGAATTGCAATTGAGCTTCACTTGAAACGGTTGATTGTCGGCGGCCTTGAAAAAGTGTACGAGATTGGCCGGGTTTTCAGAAATGAAGGGGTGTCAACACGGCACAACCCGGAATTTACAATGATGGAATTGTATGAAGCCTACGTGGACTTCAACGATATTATGGAACTTACAGAAAATATGATCGCCTTCATCGCAAAAGAAGTGCTTGGTACAACTTCTATCAAGTATGGTGAACATGACGTGAACCTGGAACCGAAATGGCGCCGGCTTCATATGGTGGATGCTGTAAAAGAACATACAGGCGTGGACTTCTGGAAAGAAATGTCCGATGAGGAAGCGATCCAGCTTGCGAAAGAGCATAATATTGAAATTACGGAACATATGACATACGGACATATCGTCAATGAATTCTTTGAACAGGCCGTTGAAGAAAAGCTCATTCAGCCCACATTTATATACGGGCATCCGGTGGAGATTTCACCGCTTGCGAAAAAGAACGATGACGACCCAAGATTTACAGACCGTTTCGAACTTTTTATTGTCGGCCGGGAACATGCAAATGCATTTACAGAATTAAATGATCCGATCGATCAACGTCAAAGATTCGAAGCACAATTGGAAGAAAGAGAACAGGGAAATGACGAAGCGCATGAAATGGATGAAGATTTTATCGAAGCGCTGGAATACGGAATGCCGCCGACAGGTGGACTGGGCATTGGAATCGACCGTCTCGTCATGCTGTTGACAAATTCTCCTTCCATAAGAGACGTACTTCTTTTCCCGCTGATGAGACAAAGGGATTAATCATTGGAACCCTGCCGTGCCGGCAAGGGTTCTTTTTGATTGTTGAAAGGGTAATAAAAAACAAAAAAACTATTGCACGTAAAATAAAAAGGTGATATATTTAATATCGTTGCTCGCGAGAGAGCAACAAGCAATAAAAAAGTTTCAAAAAAGTGTTGACTTTAAACTGGTTAACATGTTATATTAGGAAAGTCGCCTCAAACAAGGTTGAAAAATAATTTTAAAAAAGTTGTTGACAATCTGGAGTGAGTGCGGTATAATAGAAAAGTCGCCCAAGAGAGCGGCGAACAAGTTTGATCTTTGAAAACTGAACGAAACGAAACGTCAATAATTTTGATGTGACAATGGTTTTAAACCATTGCCAGCTTTTTGAGCTAAACAAACTCAGGGGAGCAAAGGCTAAGTTCGCCACGTCC
>NZ_VEKZ01000030.1:0-39203 GCF_007681465.1 Siminovitchia fortis | reverse complement strand
GGAGCGGAGCGATGTTGACTTATCGTAGGAAGAAGCGTGAAGTCTGCTAGTCGATAGGCGCTGAAGCCGGACGTAGCACAAAAAGATAATGGGTTATCAACAACTTAAGCGCTTTATTTCCTAAACAATCAAAAAACCCTGTAAATCAGGGTTTTTCTTATTTTTTCTATATGTTCATACGCGGGGAAATGGTATAATTTAACCTAAATAATGAGAGCCATAGAGAGAAGGGGTAAAACTGCGTAACTTATTCCGAATCATGTTTTTTACGGCAGCATTGATCGTTATAAGCTTTTATATATATTCCCCTGAAGAAACGGGCCCCATAAAAGATGATACCTTTTCACTTCCTCCAAAACATGACAATGACGAGGCGATCCCCCATATCGACATAACCGATTCCGACAAGCAGCCCGCCGAAGGACTGGGTTCCTTTATCGGGAGGCCGGAGACTGATCTGATTGAAGGTTTCGGTGAGCCCGACCGGAAGGATCCTTCTGCCTACGGGTATGAATGGTGGGTCTACAATGATGAACTTGATTCATATATGCAGGCCGGTATTCAGGACGGTAAGGTTGTTACCATATATGCAGTTGGAAGCCAGTTGAATATCGCACCGTTTAAAATAGATCAACCGGTTGAGAATATTTACCGGTCAACTGTACTTGAGACAGAAATTGTAGTGAATACAAAAGAGGGAAGTTATCGATTCGAATTATCGGAAGAGGACTTGAATATCCGGCCGCTCATACAGCTCGGCGATATTTTTGCCCAGCTGTCCATTGATAAGTTCACCGGTTCATTGTTCAGTGTCAGATTTTTGGACAAAAAGACGCTTATCAGCCAGCGGCCGTATGAGCTGATTTACAGCGGTGATTTGATCGGCCCGGAAGAACCGGGGGAAGATGACTGGGAAGCCATTGAAAGGGGAAGCGAAAAGCAGATCTTTGATCTGACGAACAACTTCCGCATGCGCTTTGATCTCCCTGAACTGGAATGGGATGAAGAAGTTGCCGAAGTGGCATACGGGCATAGTAAGGATATGAGTGAAAATGAATATTTTGCGCATGATTCCCCGGCCTTCGGCGACTTGTCAAAACGGTTGAAGAAAGGGAAGGTTCCCTTCCAGACAGCCGGAGAAAATATAGCGGCCGACTATGTTGACGGGCCTGCTGCGGTTGAGGGCTGGCTTAATTCGGAAAACCACCGCAAAGCACTTTTGGATAAGGACTATACCTTGCTCGGTGTGGGGGTCTATAAGAAAAAATATACACAGAACTTTGTCAGGCCGTCCGAAATATGAAGCGTTTCCCGTTTGCGATGAACAATCATGCCCCATTATCATAATATAAATGGAGGATAAATTGAGGTGATTGTGATGGCCGGGAAAAAGCTTCATCCATCGGTAGAACGATTCAAATCATTTATTAAAGAGCATCCAAACCTCATAAAATTGGTAAGAAATGAAGAATACACCTGGCAGGAACTATATGAGGATTGGTATTTGCTCGGTGAAGACGATCCGAAATGGACCCAATATAAAAAAGAAAGCCCAACCAAGGCACCTGATCAAAAAAACGATGAGAAAAAATGGGTACAGCAATTGACCGGAATGTTTAAAAAGATGGATGCCAATCAAATGCAGCACCATATAAACAATTTGAGCGAGGCCATAGGAGCGATCCAAGGAGTTCTGGCCCAATTCCAAGGAAACAGCCAAAACAGCCAAGAAAATATACCACCGCAAAATGAAGCCCCGAGAAATCCATTTTCATTCCGGAAAGATTAAGGAAAAGGAGTGAGAGGAATGAGGGCGGATGTATTGCAATATATATATGCCAATAATGAATTGAAGCGTTTTATACGGGAACAGCCGCGGTGGTACCGGACACTTTCCCGCAAGCCCGAGCTATTGGAACAGTTTGAAATTGCCTCCAGCCATTATTTTGAAAAGACGATTCCTCACCGGGTCGAGAAGTTCTCCAGAGGCGTCCAAATGGCTTCAATGATGATGGGGATGCTACAGGCTATGAAATCATGAATTCAGAACACATAAAAAATTTATGTGTTCTTATTTTTTGCATGAACCTTATCCTTTGGGGAGAAAACTAAAGGCAAGAGGTGATGACGTTGAAAAAAATGACGGCATATATATTGATTGTTCTCATATTTGCCGGATGTGCACAAAGGCTGCCGGATCCTGAAGCCGATAAAGCTAAAGCGATGGAAACAAATGATGTAAGCAGCAAGGAAATGACGGTACGCCATAGTGTCCAGGGCAATTCATTATATATTGAATGTTTTATTCCCGGCATTTCTTTTTCCGATGCCAAGGACAGGCAATCAGGGAAAGCCCTTTTATATATTGACGGACAATTGTACAATGAATATGACACAGCCGCCTTCGTTGTTAAGGAAATTCCAAGCGGTGTCCACACATTTAAAATTGAAATAGTAGGAAAGGACAATAGGAAGCTTGGGATCAGCAAAAAGTTTACGGCAACAGTCGGTTGATGGTGCCGTCTAACGGGAAACATGGTAAAATAAGTGGTGGAGGTGAGCTCTTTGCTTGCTACACTTGAAAGGATTGAAATCATCGAGAGCGCCGAAGCGCTTGGAGAACTTATTCGGGAAACAGATATTGCCGAGCGGTATCGGCATTACTATCATAAATTGCAGGAAGATGCCAATACAAGAAAGAAAATTGCAGCGTTCGTCAAAATGAAAGAGTTATACGAAGATGTCCAAAGGTTCGGGCGCTACCATCCCGAATATAAAGAAATCATGAGAAAGACGAGAGAGCTTAAACGGGAGATGGATCTCGACGAAAATGTTGCAAACTTCCGGAAGGCGGAGAATGATCTGCAAGCATTGCTGGATCAAATAAGTGTGATTGTCAGCCATGCTGTTTCCGCCAATATCAAAGTGGATACCGGCAATCCTTTTTTTGATAAAGGTTCATCATGCTCTGGAGGATGCGGAACCGGCTCCGGTTGCGGATGCTCTGCATAACCACCAGGAAAGCAATAAAAAGGGGAACAAATATGTTTACAAAAAGACAGGGATTAATCATATGGCTGTATAATTTAAAAAATACAAAAATGCTCAGGCGCTTTGGAAATGTACATTTTGTCTCCAAACGGTTGAAATATGCCGTACTCTATTGCAATCAAAGCGAATTGGAGGCTTTGTCGGAAAAATTGGAATCACTCCCGTTTGTGAAAAAAGTGGAGCCATCCTACAAGCCTTTTCTTAAGACGGAATTTGAAAATGCGAAGCCCGACAAAGCGAAGGAATACGATTATAGGTTAGGTCTTTAAGAGCGGCGGCCCAAAACAGGGCCGTTTTTTGGTAATGGAGGGAATCGCTTGTTGACAAAAAGGGTTATTCGCTTTTCATTAATTCTTGCGTCCGTTGTCGGGTGCATCTTAATCATCCAGTGGAAAGGATATACCTCTGTAAAAGATGCGGCCACATTAAATATTGAGCAAACGTTTTCCGTTCGCCACACACATGATGAATTTGCTGTTAAGCAGGTTATTGCAAATCTTCCTGAGGGAATGTATAGCGTCCGGTTCCCTGCAAAAGCGATGGAAATCGATTGCAAATCAGGAGAGGATAAAGCCTGCAGGTGGGTGAATGGAAGCAACAGCAAATTGAAAGCTAAGGATGAGACTTTGACCTTTTCCTATAAACTTAAAGCGCCGAAGAAAGTTTCCGGACTTTTGCTGGAAGATTGGGGAGCCATAATTGAAGAGGCACCCAATATAACAACCCGGATCCAATTGACTGAACATAATTGGCGTAATGGCACCTGGGCAGCCGGGGCGGAATTAGCCGGAATGGAAAAAATGGAGGCCATCGATTATTATGTATTTGAAACGGAAGACAGGGTCCCTCCATTATATTGGCAGGAAAATGCCCTCGCTCCAATGGAAATGAACCAGCATCTTACCATTTATTCAGAAGGCAAGCCACCGTTAAACACATCAGTTTTTCAAAAACTCGTTCCGGACGAAAAATTGTTCATCATCATGTCCGGCCATGCAAAAGAACTGGCGGAAACAGGAAAACTGATCATTGTGCCGAAGAATAAAAAAAATGTTGAAGAAGAGCTTGCAAGGCTGCTGCTTGAAAGAAAGCTCTCATTCAGGAAAGGGAATGAGTGGATTCCGGATTTGATAGCCTCCGTAATGTTGGATACCCCCGCACATAACAATAAGGTGGAAAAAATGCGGAAAACGATGCTATCAGTACTGACAGAAGACCAAATTGAGCGCTGGCTTGAAAGCAGTCTTTCAGCAGGATCTGAAATGATCACAAGTGAAATGCTGGATGAACTGTTGGAAGATACGGCGGGGATTAAAACTGATTTTTTCCAAAAAAACGCGGATATGGGCAAGGCCTTTCAGCCGTTCTATTTTTTGGACAGGCGGAAAATATACATAGAAGGACGTAAAGCCGAAGATATTAAAATATTGTTTCAAAATGACCGGACATATATATCCTTCATTCCGTTAATTAAAAAACTTGGCTTTCGTATACTGGATTCATCCAAGCCTGATGAGATGATGATTGAAAAGAATGGGGACAAATACCATTTTGTTTTTTCAAAGAAATTATTTGCCAAAAACGGGCAGCAGTTTGGTTTTCAGAAGAACCCGTTTTTCACAGACCAAAATGAAATCTATTTGGATGCGGCCGCACTAAAGGGACTGTTTGACCTGGAAGTGAAGGAAAACAGCGATGAAATTAATATACAATAAAAAACCCTGCAGAAAAACTGCAGGGTCCTTCTATTTTCCGCATTAACGAAATAGAAGGCAAAGGGAGAGGAGAAACCGGAGGAAGAACTTATGGGGAAGCGTAAGTCTTCTCCGCGGTTGGCAACAACATCTGCTGCGATGTTGTTAATCATATTATCACCTGAAAAAGAACTTTTATACATGCGTTATGCAAACGAGCGCAGGCTTAAGTCGAATTTGATTAATATAGATTGTGGAATGCTTTTGTGTTAGTATAAAAAGCGATAATAAGGACGAATGGTGGCGAATATGAGGGTAATATCAGGAAACTGCAAGGGCAGGAAGCTGAAGTCGGTCCCGGGCAAATCAACCAGGCCGACGACAGATAAAATGAAAGAAACGATATTTAATTGGATCGGCCCCTATTTTTCCGGCGGTTCCTGCCTTGATTTATACGCAGGCAGCGGCGGCATCGGTTTGGAGGCACTGAGCAGGGGCATGGATTTTGCAATTTTTGTGGACAATAACAAACAGGCTATTCATACAATCAAGACGAATGTTTCCATATGCGGCATGGATGATAAATGCGAGATTTACAATAATGACTCAGAACGTGCATTAAGGGCGATAGACAAAAGAAAGCTGCAATTTGATCTGATTTTTTTAGATCCGCCTTATAAAAGGCAAAAGCTCGAGTCACTGCTTGAGATGATAGAAAAAAAGTCTTTACTAAAACAATCGGGCTGCATCATATGCGAGCATGATCCGGAAGTGGCGCTTCCGGAAACGATTGGCGGGCTGGAGCAAGTGAAAAGTGCCAGCTATGGAATGAGCAGTTTGGCTATGTATATTCATGAGAAAAAGAGGGGGAGCACTGATGACGAGCATCGCAGTATGCCCGGGAAGCTTTGATCCGGTGACAAACGGACATCTGGACATTATCCGACGTGGAGCAAAGGTTTTTGATGAAGTGTACGTGGTGGTTTTAAGCAATTCGTCCAAGAAGCCGTTATTTTCCACAGATGAAAGAACGGAATTGATTCGGAAAGTGACGAAAGATATAAAAAATGTCAAAGTGGATTCGTTTAACGGCCTTCTTGTCGATTATGCAAAAAGCATCCATGCCAATGCAATCATAAGAGGATTGAGAGCGGTCTCAGATTTCGAATATGAAATGCAGATCACCTCAATGAACAGGGTCCTGAATGAAAATATTGAAACATTTTTTATCATGACCAATAACCAGTATTCATTTTTGAGTTCCAGTATTGTAAAAGAAGTTGCAAAATACAATGCAGACATATCAGAGCTCGTTCCCTGGGAAGTGGAAAAAGCTTTAAAGAAAAAGTTTCATCATGATTAATCTAATTTTTTGACACCATTGTCTGTACATAGAACGCAATGCAAATCAATAACATAAGAATGGTGAAAAGGGGTCCAAACTGTTTCAGCCAATGAAACAAGTTTTCCCACCAGATGTCATATTCCTGTAAAAATACCGGAATGGATGTGGACTGGCCGCTTAAAAACCTTTGTTCGAAAGGTTTCCAGAAAAGAAATGTAAAAAAACCCGACAAAAAGCCATGAAGAATGCGGGCGATAAAGAATGGGCGAAAGCGGATATCAGTCTGGGCAAGTATGCTTGCCACCTGGGCTTGAACACTGAAACCGCTGAATCCGAGAATAAAGCTTGCCATGATGGCCTGCTGCATCAGGGTTGCTTCGTGAACCTGGCTGGTCATCTGGCTTCCGAGAGTGATTTCAAAAATACCGGCAATGGAAGGCATGCTTAAAGACGCCGGCAATTGGAAAATCATCAGGAAACCTTTTATCAGTTCAGCCAGAAATGCTGTAATATGCATGTGGAACAAAAGCTTGTTAACAACAGAAAACAATATGATGAAACCTCCGATCATAAGCAATGTGTGGATGGATGAAATGACAGCATCCCCCACCAGCTTTCCGATCGGTTTTTTATTTTTTAATCTTGTTTGATGCATAGCTGACAATGCTTCGGTCAAAAGGGGGCGTTTATATGCCTTTTTATCTCTTTTGGACTGCCTCTGGCCGAAATTTCTCATCATGATTCCTACAGAAAAATTGCCGATATAATGTGCAAAAGCCAATAGGAACCCCAATTTGGGATTATGGAAAAAGCCTACAGATACCGCACCGAAAATAAAAAGGGGGCTTGAGCAATTTGTAAAGGATACAAGTCTTTCCGCTTCATTGCGCGTCAAATGCCCCTCCTGCCGGAGCCGTGCGGTTATTTTTGCACCTGCAGGAAAACCGGAGGCCATTCCCATCGCCCAGGCGAACCCTCCCACTCCAGGAACCCTGAACAGCGGTCTCATCAACGGTTCCAGCAGTACTCCCATAAATTTAACGACCCCAAACCCTATCAGCAATTCGGAAAGTACAAAAAAAGGGAAAAGGGATGGAAAGACGATCTCCCACCACATGTTGAGGCCGCGGACGGATGCCTCAAAAGATTTATCCGGAAGAAGGACCATGGAAGCGGCCATTAATGTGACCATTGCGGCAAGGAAAATGGTTTTTATTTTTGATAAATTCAAGTTCTGACCTCCTTGTCCAAGGGACCCTACATAACCAATATACTCATAGGAGCCTTATTTAGACCATAAAATGGGGCAAGGGGGCGGTGAATGTGAAAAGACCGAAAATCGGCCTTGCACTCGGATCCGGGGGAGCAAGAGGCTTTGCCCATCTGGGGGTACTAAAAGCCCTTAAAGATCATTCCATCCCCGTAGATATGATTGCAGGCAGCAGCATGGGGGCGCTAATAGGGTGTTTTTACGGCTTCGGGCATGATATCAGCCAGCTTATTAAATTATCGAAAGCCTTTAAAAGGCAGTACTATATAGATTTTACAGTTCCAAAAATGGGATTTATCGCAGGCAATAGAGTGAAAAATTTAATCCACCTGTTTATGCAGGGGAAGAAGCTTGAAGATTTGGATATCCCTGTGGCCGTCATTGCGACGGATTTGCAGACAGGTGAAAAGGTTGTATTCAAGGAAGGGCCGATTCCGGAAATCGTGAGGGCAAGCATTTCCATTCCCGGAGTTTTTGTACCGGAAAAGGTGAATGGGAGGCTGATGGTCGACGGCGGGGTTGCGGACCGGGTCCCTGTATCGATCGTAAAAGAAATGGGGGCAAATATTGTCATAGGGGTGGACGTTTCAAGAGTGAATCGCCGTGCGGAGATCCTTACGGTATATGATGTGATCATGCAAAGCTTGGATATACTGCAGCAAGAGATTACCGCTGCAAGGGAAGTGGAGTCGGATATTATGATTCTTCCTCCGGTAGAGCATGTAAGCGCAAAGGCTTTTAAAAATATCGGAGAGATCATAAAAATAGGGGAAGAAGCCACCTTATTGAAATTGCCGTTGATCCAGGCGGCAATCCAAAGGTGGCATAAAGAAAACTCTGATTAATCGGCCATAATAGGCGGCTGGGCATATTCCAAGGATAGCAGATCTTTTCTCGCGGGCTCTTTCAATGCCTGTGAGTAGACAAGAGCCGCTTTCCGGTCAAGGGCGAGCATGTCCTGCGGGAAAGAGGATATCGTGGAAACCAGGGGCAAGGACAGATCCTTCTTCACCTTATTCAAATACTCTCTTCCTTTGGCGGACATTCCAAGCAGGCGTATATATCCCGGTGCTTCTCCGGCGGAATGTATATCGGCTCTTGAAGTATTGGTCAAAGCATGGACACATATTCTTTGCAATCGTGTCCATGTATAGCGCTTTGTTTTGGCCATTTCCATGAAAGATTGGAAGCTTTCGGCAGTTTGTGCTGCTTTTTGAAGGCGGTAAGGAAGCCCTTCTTCAATGTCATACATCTGATTCAGTTCCGCTTCCCCCATAGTTGCGAGGCGGTACTGCAAATACGGCCAATAATCCTCCCAGTCATGGAAGTGCCCGTATGTATGATAATATCCATCCATTTCAGTGAATGTACTTTCAGGAACATAGGGACGTATCCGATTCAAATTTCCTTCCTCTTTAATCAGCTTTCGTATTGAGGTGGCACTTGCAATTTGATCATCATGGATCGTTTCATCATCATGTTCCGCTGTGTTGCGTTTTACTGTAAAAAACTGCATGTTTGAATTTAATTTGTCGGCTGCAGATATGTAATGATAACCCAAAATATTATTTGGCCTTGATAAATCAACTGAATCTTTATTTTTTTCAAGTTCTGCGTATGCAAGGGCAAGGGCTTTCGGATAACTGACTCCCTGTTTTATATAAAATCTTATCTTTTGATTGTACTTCTCTTCCTGCTCCTTAAGCAGTTCCACAGTATGAAAAAACGGATCGATGCTCCCCGATTCGCTTCCAAAGCATATAGAACTGCACTTTAATGCATCAAGCAAATAGACGGATCCAAAAGCGAAAATCTCCGCTTTTTGAACAGCGAACGCATAGGGGATTTCTACTATGATGTCCGCCCCCGCGAGCAAAGCCATCTTTGTTCTCGTCCACTTTGAAACGATGGCAGGCTCGCCCCTTTGCAAAAAATTTCCGCTCATTGCAACAATGGCAACTTCGCTTTCCGAAACCTCTTTTGATTGGTTCAAATGAAAATAATGTCCATTATGAAATGGGTTATATTCAGCAACGATCCCAACACTTCTCATATAATCGTCTCCTTGCATTAACTTCTTCTGTTTATCATACTTTATTTTTTAAAATTTTAAAATATAAGAGGAGAAGCCTCCTCTTATATCCTCATTTGTCGTCTCTATGACCGTAATATCCGTGGCCGTATCCCGGATAGCCATGATGCCCATGATGTCCATGATGCCCATGATGGTAGCCGTGATGATATCCATAGCCCGGGTAGCCGCCGTAGCCCGGATAACCGCCGTACCCTGGATAGCCGCCATACCCCGGATAACCTCCGCCATATCCCGGATAGCCGCCCATGCCTGGAAACTGTCTGTCTTCCTTCTTCATAAATTGTTTCACCTCTCCTGAAATGCATTTCCACATAGTCTATGTTTATATCCTAAAAGTTGTATAAGCTCCTGCCTACTTGTTTTAATACACTAAATCATACGGTCTGAGTGCAATTGTACCTTATGGGGAAAAGTAAATAATGGGCTTATCAATCAGCAAGTGTAAAGAAGATTTTATTGACAAACAGTATGAGCAAAGCTATAATTACTTTTGTTGCCTAGAGGTGATGATAATGAAATGGACCATTGCCGAATTACATAAGTATGAGTATAAGGCGATGACATTCGACAAGACGATTGATCTTGCCGAAGAACTGAAAAAAGCGGATCCGGAGATCAGAGCGGTTTCTCCTATCCGGGTACAGGGAAGAGCAGATGTCGATTCCCATAAGGTGGCTTTCCATCTTCATATTACCGGGACTTTCACTTTGCCGTGTTCCAGGACTTTGGCAGATGTTGAATACCCATTTGATATTCATTCTATCGAAACCTTTTTATTAAAGCCGCTCGACTATGAGGTCGATGAGAATGAAGAGATTCATGAGGTCGAAGGCGGAGTCATTGACTTAAAGCCTGTCGTCTATGAACTGGTGCTTCTTGAAGTTCCGATCCAAGTTTTTTCGCCTGAGGCTGAAAAAGATGCATCGTTGCCATCCGGACATGATTGGGAAGTAATGACTGAAGACCAGTTATATGAGGCGAGAGAGCGTGAAAAGGAAAAAATTGATCCGCGCCTTGCCGATCTGGCAAAACTGCTTCAAAAAGACGAAGATGAAAAACAAAAATAAGATTCTACAACTTTTAAGGAGGTGGGAAGAATGGCAGTACCAAAAAGAAGAACGTCCAAGACGGCTAAAAGACAACGTCGTACTCACTTCAAACTGCGTGTGCCTGGAATGGTAGAGTGCCCCAATTGCGGTGAAATGAAACTTGCCCATCGTGTTTGCAAAGAGTGCGGAACATACAAAGGAAAATCAGTTGCTAATGATTAACTCGAAAGCGCAAGCGCCTGTTTATCGACGTACAGACTGGAGTGCTTCTGACGAGATAAAGGAAACACGGCGAGGAACGAGCCGATGTTGACTTATCGTAGGAAGAAGCGCGAAGTCTGCTAGTCGATAGGCGCTGAAGCTGGACGGCGAATAATACGAATTATTATTGATTTATATAGACTTTATAAGCTGCACTTTTAATACGGATACAAAAAACGTGAGGAGATTCAATCCTTCACGTTTTTTTGTTTTTCCACGTAGTTAAAGAAAGCAAAATTTCACCGAATTTTCTCTTCAAACAAAGATTACATAATGTCCAGCTCCAGGCGCCATCGGCGCAAGGATCAAGCCGCAAGAAAGCTTACTCAGGAAGAATGTGCTCCTGCGCCATAGCCTTTTCGAGGAAGCCTTGTTCAGCTCGTCGCAAAGCTGCACGCAGCCTCTCAGTGATGCTTTACACGGTGTGATTTAAATTAGCTGCTTTGCTGTGGTGGCTGAAAAGCTCCCTCATCAAAATTCGTCTTGTGCTTGTCGCCTAAGGCTGCGCGCCTTGCGCTTTTCTTATTTTCTATGGTATGTATGTGATATAAGAGAAAAAATCAGGGGGATAAAGGTGAAAGCATATTCTTCTACAGTATACACGAATGGTTTGCTTGTTTGGAAAATCAAACGTCCCGCAAAAAGGAATGCCATTAATTTTGAGGTAATGGACGGGCTGGAGCTGATGCTTGATGAGGTGGAAAGAGATCCCTTAATAAAGGCGGTGGCCATTACAGGTGAAGGAGAATATTCCTTTTGCTCGGGCGGAGATGTAGCAGAGTTCCACAATCTAAAAACAGAGGAGCAAGCCTATGCCATGTTGTCCAGAATGGGCAATTTGTTATACCGGCTTGCGGTTCTGCCCAAACCCACCGTTGCTGCCTTAAACGGATCGGCTGTGGGAGGCGGGTGTGAACTGGCTGCTGCCTGTGATATGAGGATAGCCAAAGCAGGTACGAAAGCCGGTTTCATTCAGGCGAACCTTGCCATTACTACAGGGTGGGGAGGAGCGAGCCTCCTTTATGAAAGGATGAACGCATCACTCGCTTTTAAGCTTTTGACAGAGGGGCGGGTATTGTCTGTACAAGAACTACTTAAATACGGATTCATAAACGAAATTTATGAAGGCAATACACTTAGTGCATTGAAGAAGTTCACGGAACATATTCTTTCAAAAGAAGCAAGTGTGTTAAATTCGTATAAAGAGGCAATGATTGAAAAAGTTACAGCAGGCAATTTAAAGGAACGGATGGACCAAGAAATCAGACGCTGTGCAGTACTTTGGGCAAAAGAAGAGCATCACCAGGCAGTTTCCCGGTTTCTGAAACGATAAATATCATTTCCCCGTTAGTCTATCTTTTCTATTACGTGCATATGTATGTGTTAAAAAAGTCAGGAGTGATTTGATTGGCGACTGGAAGACAGGATGCATGGACTGCCGAGGAAGATAGACTACTTGCTGAATTGGTCCTTTCACATATAAGGGAAGGAAGCACTCAACTGAAGGCATTCAAAGAGGCCGGGGCAAAATTGGCGAGGACTGCCGCGGCCTGCGGATTCCGTTGGAATTCCTATGTAAGGAAGGCATATCAAAATGAGATTTTGCTTGCAAAAAAAGAGAGAAAACACGCTCAAAAAAGCAGCACAACACCGTCAATGCATGAAAAAAATGAAAGCGAAGCCAGCCGCGAAAAGGAGGATTCACATTTATCCATCCGGGATGTAATAAGTTATTTAAATGGCCTGCAGGAAAATCAGGAAGCGAGTATTCAATCATACAGTGCATTGAAAGAGGAAAATCAGAGGTTAAGGCAGAAAATCGAGGAATTTAGCGGGAAAATGGAAGAGATGCAAAAAGAATATGGGAATCTGAAAGCGGAGTACTCCACATTGCTCACAATCTTGGATAAGGCACGAAAACTGGCGGCCAAGGAAGCTGGATATGAAACTACAGGAAAGGCGGATGGCACCTGAACTGTGCCCTGCTGATCTTGGCTTAACCCTGCCTTAAGCGCTTATAATTCCCAGAACAAAGGCGTTGGAGCCGGACGTAGCACAAAAAGATAATGAGTTATCTACAACTTAAGCGCTTTATAATTTCCTAACAATAAAAAAGCCGGGCCGATCGTTGATCGGCCCGGTGGCTGCTAGTAAGGCGGTTCTGGTTCGGGCGGAGCCTTGCGGACAAAAGCCATTATTCCGGCTATCAAATAAAGAAGTGCCGGTACAAATCCCAATCCGATGGAAATGATACCTGTCAACAAAGCACCTATGATGAACATCCATCCGGCTAATTTCGGCTTTTTATTTCCTTTTATGCTTATTACCCCAATCAGTCCCAGAACGATGCCGATAATGGATGCGATTACTACGGCCCATCCATAGCTTCCCAATCCTTCCATCAACATGTTGATATCTCCGGGGCTGAGATCAAGGTCCGGATCAGCAGCCATTCCCTCTTCCATTATTGATTTAACTTCATCAGATTTGGCCCATATTAAAACCATGCCGAACAACGACATCAGTGCGCTTGAAATGATGCCGATGATTCCAAGGACAAGTTCCCCTGTACGTTTCAAATAAAAACCTCCTATAGCTGTAAAAGTATACTAAAGTGTACGGGACAGGAACATATTTGGTTTCATTTATTCATTATTTTTTTGTTCAGTTACGCCTTCAGGATACCAGACAAGCGGATTTTCGCCCAGATCCCTTTCGACATCGTATTTGACGTTTTGAAACCCCATTTTTTCAAAAAATGGCCGGGAGTTTAAACGCGGGTTTGTCTTAATAGGCATATTAAAGCTTTTTGCATAATCGACAAGCTTCTTACCATACCCTTTTCCTTGAAAGCCCGGGAGGACCTCCAGTTTCCACAGCTCAAGATAATCCTGCGGCGGATCAAAATATTTGTCAAATTTAGCTTCCCTTTTGTACAGGCTCATGCGTGCTGCAAGTTTATCCCCGAAATAGATCCCGTAAAACGGAGAGTCCAGATCATCCTCCACGATGTTTTCCTGCAAATCCTCGAGCATGGAAAGTTCCTGGGCTCCATATTCCTTGAATTTTTTAAATTCCTCCATCGTTTTGTAGTTGATTCTAAGTTTTTTTACTTCCTCCGGCATGCTTTCATCCCCTTGTTGTAAATAATTTTCATTTTAATTATGTAATTTAAATCTAATTATATACCAAACTCCGAAAAATTTCAGATATAATGGAAAAGAGGAAGCGGTTACATCACTTGTGATGTCCGTGTCTTAGGTTTTGAAAAAAAGGAGACGGAGGAATGGAGATGAAAGAAATTCAGGCGACCATGGCAGGCACAGTTTGGAAAATTGAAGTCGGCGCCGGAGAAGATGTATCTCCGGGCCAAACAGTATTGATCTTGGAATCAATGAAAATGGAAATTCCAATCGAAAGTCCGGAAGCCGGTAAAATAACAAAAGTGAACGTCTCTTCCGGTGACTTTGTTAATGAAGGGGATATTCTTTTTATTATGGAATAATAGGCATTAAGGAGAGATTTTCATTATGGCTGATAAGACAGACAAAGATATTTTGCTTGAGAGAAAGAAAGCGGTCCAGGCAGGAGGCAGCCAAAAATATCATGAAAAATTAAAGCAGCAAAATAAAATGTTTGTAAGGGACCGGCTGTCCATCCTTTTTGATGAAGGGCGATATGAAGAAGACGGATTGTTTGCCAATTATCAGGCGGGGGATTTGCCGGCTGACGGTGTGGTCACAGCAATCGGCAAGGTGAACGGGCAAACCGTCTCGGTGATTGCCAATGACTCAACAGTCAAGGCAGGCTCGTGGGGCGCCAAGACAGTTGAAAAAATAATCAGGATGCAGGAAACTGCGGAAAAGTTAAAAGTTCCTTTGCTTTACTTGGTTGATTCTGCCGGAGCCAGGATAACGGATCAGCTGGAAATGTTTCCTAACCGGAGGGGTGCCGGAAGAATTTTTCACAATCAGGTGAAATTGTCAGGCATGGTTCCGCAGGTTTGCATTCTTTTCGGGCCATCTGCTGCAGGGGGTGCCTATATCCCCGCGTTTTGCGATATTGTCATCATGGTAGACAAGAATGCTTCTATGTACTTGGGATCTCCAAGAATGGCTGAAAAAGTCATTGGCGAGAAAGTGACCCTCGAAGAAATGGGCGGTGCGAGAATGCACTGCTCCGTCAGCGGCTGCGGAGATATTTTGGCCCAGTCGGAAGAGGAAGCCATAGCAGCAGCCAAGAAATATTTAACTTATTTTCCATCCAATTTTACAGAAAAGCCCAAGGAGTGTGAAGGAAAAGGCCCTAAAGAGGGAAGAGGGCTTGAAGAGATCATCCCCAAAAACCAAAATGCGCCTTTTGACATGTATGAGGCAATAGATGCCATCATTGATGAAGGCAGCTTCTTTGAAATCAAGAAACTTTTTGCTTCAGAACTCATTACCGGTTTTGCAAGAATTGGCGGCCAGACGGCAGGCATCATTGCGAATCAGCCCAAAGTGAAAGGCGGAGTCCTGTTTGTTGATTCTGCTGATAAAGGGGCCAAATTTATCCAGCTTTGCGATGCCTACCATATTCCGTTGCTATTTTTGGCTGACGTCCCAGGCTTCATGATCGGGACAAAGGTTGAAAGGGCAGGGATTATCAGGCACGGGGCCAAATTCATCGCAGCAATGAGCTCTGCCACTGTGCCAAAAATATCCGTCATCGTCCGCAAAGCATATGGGGCAGGGCTTTACGCCATGGCAGGACCTGCTTTTGAGCCTGATGTATGCATAGCCCTTCCAACAGCACAAATTGCAGTTATGGGGCCGGAGGCGGCGGTGAACGCAGTATATTCAAATAAAATCGAGGCTATCGAAGATCCCGAAGAACGCCGGACGTTCGTTTTTGAAAAACAGGAAGAATATAAGGAACATATTGATATATATAAGCTTGCGTCTGAATTGATCGTGGATGAAATAAGCGAGCCGGCAGATTTGCGAAGAACGCTGATTGACCGGTTCAATTTATACAAGACAAAAGATGTTGTATTCAGTACAAGGAAGCACCCTGTATATCCTGTTTGAATAAAAGTTCCTCTTTTTTTCGAAAGAGGAACTTTTTATTGGAAAAGGAATAGGCTGGAGAACGTTCATTTGCTAAAATAATAGTAAGTTTAATTAAGTAATTGGGTGATTGGATGCGAGTAGGTATAATTGGCGGAGGTTCCATCGGTTTGCTATTCGGAGCGTATTTGGGACAGAGCCATGAGGTAACCGTTTTTACAAGGAGAGAGGAACAGGCACAGAAAATCAGGGATATGGGAATCAGTCTCTTTTTTCAGGAAGCAGGGGAAAAAGTGATTGAAACGGATGCCGCAATCGGAGAATCAGGAATTTCAGATCAGGACATTCTGATCATTGCTGTAAAGCAGTATGATTTATCACATTTAATGTCTTTGCTTAGTTCCATTCCAAAGGAAATTCCGTTATGCTTCATCCAAAACGGAATGGGGCATCTGGAGTTTTTGAACACACTGCCGCAGGAGGAAATCCTGGTCGCGGCTGTAGAGCATGGTGCCAAGCGATTGGATGACCGGACCGTCTCTCATAATGGAGCCGGGCAAACGAACGTGTCTGTTTACAAAGGGAACTATGATATGGAAGAAAGGTTTCCGAAAAGTTCCGATCCAAGATTTCCGGTTTGCTTTCATGATGATTATCGGACTACATTGATCAATAAGCTGATGGCAAATGCGTTGATCAATCCGCTGACTGTGATTTTTCAGGTAAAGAACGGAAGGCTTGTTGATAATCCGTATTATTATGAGTTATTAAAACTAATGTTTGAAGAAATTTATTCGATTTTCCCCTTGGGCAATAAGGAAGAATTATTTAACAGCATCGTCGGTATCTGCAAAAATACTAAACAGAACACCTCATCCATGTTAAAGGATATCCAGGAAGGCAGAAAAACTGAAATAGATGCCATATTAGGATACATTCTCAAAATTGCGGAAAAAAAAGGGGCCAAGCTTAAGGCAGTTCAGATGGCTTATGTCATGGTCAAAGGAATCGAACAGGAGAGGAGATGAGCAATCAAAGGTGGGGACTCTTTTTTCATCAGCAGCAGCTTTATTCATCACGCTGCCGCTCCTTTTTTATATATTGATTTTCACAGTCGTCAAACAATTAACAAAAAATCACCGGAAAGCGCTCAATGCCGCCATTTATTCGACTACATTCGTGTTGATTGTCTCGGTGCATTTTTTAATCATGACCATATGGGAAAGCTCTTATTTGTTTATCATCATCTTATTCATGCTTGTCACGGCCGTGTTCTTCACTTTCCTGCATTGGAAAACAAGGGAAGAGATCATTTACCGGAAAGTGTTTGCAGGTTACCTGCGGCTCAACTTTCTCATGTTCTCGGTCTTTTACATCGGCCTTCTTTTATTTGGAATTATAACGAGAGCAAAAAGCTTGATTTTCAGTGTCTAGCATGAAGCCTTTAAGCAGGAAAATGTCATTTCTTCATATAGTTTGCTATACTTCATGTGATTGAAACAGTTGGAGAAAGGAAGTACATAGATGGAATTGGAAAATGCTGCCGTACCGGCAACGAATCGCTTTGCTTCGCTATACATTGAAAATATGGAATCTGTAAAAGATTTCTTCCAATATAACATAAAAGAAGAAACAGTTTTCCGGCAGCGATATGATGATTTGATGAAACGCCAATTTAACCGGGAAGGCATTGCAGAATGCATCGATCATTATATGAAAAAATTTCCAACTTCTGCCGCCGTTAAGCGTTCACTTGAATATTTTCGGGACCGCCGGTCGGTTGCAGTGATCGGCGGACAGCAGGCCGGGTTACTGACAGGGCCTTTATACACAATACATAAAATCATTTCGATCATAAAGTTGGCTGAACAGCAGGAAAGGGATTTGGGGCAGCCTGTTATTCCGATTTTTTGGATTGCAGGTGAAGATCATGATTATTTGGAGATTAACCATATATTTGCCCCGGGGAAAGAGAATTTTAAAAAGAAAAATTATAATGAAGCTTTCGCAGGGAAAATGATGGCTTCCCATATGGAGTTCGATAAAGAGAAGATGCAAGCATGGACCCGCCAAATCTTTTCATATTTTGGCGACCGTTCCCATACAAAGGATATGCTTGCTGTCATTGATGAAGCGATCTCAAATACAAGGACCTTTACCGAATTTTTTTCATATTTGATCATGTATTTCTTCAAAGATTACGGCCTGCTGCTCATTGACTCTGCGGACCCAATGCTCCGACAGCTTGAAAAGCCATTTTTCTCCAGCCTCATCAATAATAGACAAATGATCACCGATTCCGTACTGAACCAGCAGGAAAAAAAACAGGGCATGGGTTTTTCAAAAGCAATTGAAATTGACGGCTATGCCGCGAATCTCTTTTATTATCATGAAAATGAACGGGATCTGCTGGAGTTTGACCCGGAAGAAAAAGTATTTGTCAGCAAAACAAACGAATTGCGATTTACCGACGGGGAGCTCTTTGAATTGCTTGAATTATATCCTGAACGGTTCAGTAATAATGTGGTGACACGCCCCCTCATGCAGGAGTGGCTGTTTCCCACACTGGCATTTATTGCGGGGCCGGGGGAAATCGCATACTGGGGAGAGCTGCTTCCCGCATTTCAGGCAATGGGGAGCCAGATGCCGCCCATTGTTCCAAGGCTGAATATCACGCTCCTTGATAAGACAACGGACCGGAACCTGGATGAATTGAATTTGTCCGTTGCTAAGGTGTTGGAAAAAGGAACAGCCGACGACCGAAACCGTTTTATGTCTTCCATTAAAGATGACGGGTTTGAGTCACTGATCCAGGGTACGAAAGAGGTATTGGCTGGACAATATAAGAGAATCATTGCAAGAATAAATGAAATTGACCGGGGGCATGTTCAGCTGGCGGAAACTAACTTGGCCATGCAAATCAGGCAATTGGAATTTTTGCAAAGAAAAGTGGAAGACAGTATGACAAAGAAGCACAGTGCTGTGCTAGAAAAATATCATCGTGTTGAGCAGATGCTCAAACCCGACGGCCAGCCTCAGGAAAGAATCTGGAACATCTTTTATTATCTCAATGAATACGGAAAAAATTTTATCGATGAACTGTTAAACTTGCCATATGAATTTGACGGCAGACATAAAATTATAAGGATATAAATGGAAAAAAGCCGCTTCCTCGGGAGCAGGCTTTTTTTTTATCGAAAAGCAAAGATAAAAACCCGGGAAAATAGATTAAAAAAGTGTGGTGGCAAGTGGGGGATTGTGGTACAGTAATTATAGAAAGTGGGGGCAATGTCCATGTTCATGGGTGAATACCAGCATAACATTGATGCAAAAGGCCGTCTGATCGTGCCTGCCAAATATAGGGAGCACTTGGGGGATTCATTCGTCGTTACCCGGGGGCTGGATCAATGTTTGTTTGGTTACCCGATGGAAGAATGGAAAAAGATCGAAGAAAAATTAAAAGCCCTTCCACTGACCAAGAAAGACGCACGTGCTTTTACCCGGTTTTTTTTCTCGGGAGCCGTGGAATGTGAACTGGACAAGCAGGGCAGGGTCAATTTGCCCGCTTCGCTTCTTGGCTATGCGAAACTGGAAAAAGAATGTGTCATTTTAGGGGTATCCAGCCGTTTTGAGATTTGGAGCAAAGATTTATGGGAAGACTATTCTTTAGCATCTGAAGAATCTTTTGCAGAAATAGCCGAGAATATGATTGACTTCGACATTTAAACGTCACGTAAGCTTGTTGAATGATTTGGATGGTGAATTGTAAAATTGTTTTCCCATACGACAGTATTGTTACAAGAGACAGTTGATGGACTGAAAATAAAGCCAAACGGTACATATGTCGATTGCACACTGGGCGGTGCAGGACACAGCTCATACCTTTTGTCCCAAATATCAGGCGGCGGAAAGCTGATCGCCTTTGATCAGGATGAGACGGCTATTGCGAATGCAGAAAAAAAGCTCGCAGATTACAAAGACAAATTGATATTGGTAAAAAGCAATTTTAAGGATCTGGCTGCTGAATTGGAGAATTTGGGAATAACCCATGTGGATGGAATTCTTTATGATCTGGGAGTATCCTCACCGCAGCTGGATACTCCCGAACGGGGTTTCAGTTATCACCATGATGCGCCATTGGATATGAGGATGGACTTGGACGGAGAGATCTCGGCCTATGATGTCGTGAACGAATGGCCATATGAAGATTTGGTACGGATTTTCTTTCGGTACGGGGAAGAAAAGTTTTCGAAGCTAGTGGCGAGGAATATCGAGTCGGCAAGAAGGAAACAGCCTATTAAGTCAACAGGCGAGCTGGTTGATATTATCAAAGAGAGCATTCCGGCACCGGCGCGAAGAAAAGGCGGCCATCCGGCCAAAAGGATTTTTCAAGCCATACGGATCGCCGTCAATGATGAATTGAAAGCTTTTGAAGATTCATTGAAACAGGCTATTCGTCTTTTAAATCCCGGTGGAAGGATTAGCGTAATTACATTCCATTCACTGGAAGACCGGATTTGCAAACATGTATTCAAAGAAGCGAGCGAAGGCCCTGATCTTCCGCCGGGATTTCCGGTCATTCCTGAAGAGTACAAGCCTGTACTGAAACTGGTAAATAGAAAGCCGATTGTTCCAACAGAGGCTGAATTGGAAGCCAATAATCGTTCGAGATCAGCGAAATTACGAATAGCAGAAAAATTATAGACCTAAAAAACAGATAGAAATGGGGGAAAACTAATGAGCAACTTGGCACGCCAACTTCAACAAAATAATAGTGCCCAGCAAAAGGAAGTCCAAATAACAAAAGTCCAGCGGCATGTTAAAATAAGCCCGGGCGAAAAAGTGTTGTATTTGCTTCTCGCTGCATTTATAATTTTTATGGCAGTGAAAATTGTCACGGTTCAGGCGGCGGTTTACGAAGTGAATAAAGATGTACAGGAAATGGAAAGAACCATACAGAAACATGAGAAAGTCAACGATGACCTGGCGATGCAAGTTGACGAGCTCAGCAGATACGAGCGGGTTTGGAAGAAAGCCAAAGAACTGGGGCTGAACCTGAACGAGAATAATGTTAAGGTTGTTGAGAATAAATGAATGTTCAAAAAAAAAATAGAAACATAGGAGCGGCGCTGTTATTTTTTATATTCGGGCTGCTTTTTTTTGTCTTGGCAGTACGTTTCATAACAATCCAGTATACCGGTGAGGTGAAGGGGCAGGCGCTGGCTGCAAAAGCCTCGCAAATGTATTTGCGGACCGATGTGTTAAAAGCCAAGAGAGGGACCATTTATGACCGCGAAGGTGAGGTGATCGCCGAAGATTCAGCATCTTACACACTCATCGCTGTATTGGATGAGACGGTTACTGCGGACCCGGAGCACCCTAACCATGTAGTGGATCCGGAGAAAACAGCCAGGGAACTCTCTGAACATATTCCACTCAGTGAGCAGGAAATCTATGAGCTGCTGACAAAGAAAGAGCGGAAGCAGGTCGAATTTGGCCCGGCAGGAAGAGATCTTTCCCACCGGGTGAAAGAGGAAATTGAAAAGCTGAAATTGCCGGGCATAGGGTTCATCAAAGATACAAAACGCTTTTATCCGAACGGCATCTTCGCTTCCCATTTGATTGGCTATGCCCAAAGAGAGCAGGCTGATGGGAAACCTTCAGAAATTGTCGGGAAAGCGGGATTGGAACAAAGCTATAATAAAATGCTTACAGGCAAGGATGGTTCCCTTACATACAAGGGAGATGTCTGGAACTATATTTTGCCTAACGCCAAAAAACAGATCAAAGAGCCGAAAAACGGCAATGACATTTATTTGACTATTGATAAAAAAATCCAGACGTTTCTTGAAGATGCGATGAATAAGGTGGATCAGAAATATTCACCTGACAGGATCCTTGCAGTTGTCGCCGATCCGAAGACGGGAGCAATCCTAGGTATGGGACAGCGCCCCACCTATCATCCGGTCACCCGGGAGGGAATAGAAAAAACATGGCATAACGAAGTGGTTGAAAGTTCCTTTGAACCAGGATCGACAATGAAAATATTTTCATTGGCAGCATCCGTTGAAGAAGGGGTCTTCAATCCGAATGCGACATTCCCTTCCGGAAAATATTATATAAACAAGAAGCAGCCGCCGATCAAAGATCATAACCAAGGACGCGGCTGGGGCCCTATCACTTACCTGGAAGGGGTCCAGCGCTCCTCAAACGTCGGATTTGCATACCTTTTGGAAAAAATGGGCACAGATACTTGGCGGGAGTATATGGACAAATTTAAATTCGGCCAAAAAACGGGCATTGCCCTTCCGAATGAAGCAAGCGGAAAAATTTTGTATGATTGGCCGATTGAAAAAGTGACAAGTGTATTTGGGCAGGGGACGACAGTGACATCCATGCAGATGATTCAAGCCGCTTCAGCAATCGCCAATGATGGTAAGATGATGAAGCCGTATGTGGTCGATAAAATTGTGGATCCGGCTACCGGGGATGTCACCGAAACAAAGCCCGAAGTGAGCGGACAGCCGCTGAGCCCAAAAAGTGCCAAAGAAGTGAGGGATATTCTAGAAACTGTCATTACATCGGATAACGGTACCGGAAATCAATTCTACCAGCTCGATGGATATTCCGTGGCAGGGAAAACCGGAACTGCACAAATAGCTGCTCCAGGAGGCGGGTATTTGCAGGGAAGGGAGAACTATATCTTTTCTTTTTTGGGAATGGCTCCGAAAGACAATCCTAAACTGCTTATGTATGTGGTTGTAGAAAAGCCGAAACTTAAGCAGGATGAAAATGGAGCATTGCCCGTTTCGGAAATATTCAAGCCGGTGATGAAAAGCAGTCTCCAGTATTTGAACATCGAGCCCGAAAAGAAAAAAGAGGCTGTCATCATAGAATTGCCGGATTTGACCGAAATGAATGCTCGGCAGGCATCAGCACATTTAAAAGAAAAGGGCCTTGTGCCAGTGCTTCTTGGCAGTGGAGAAAAGGTTCTTGCCCATTCTCCCAAACATGGCGATACAGTCATAGAAGGGGAAAGGGTGATCATTAAGACGGACGGAAAGCTTTCAATTCCGGATATGGCAGGATGGTCGAAAAGAGACGTTCTCAAGGTGGCCAAACTGGCGGAATTAAAGGTGAATATGGTTGGAAACGGCTATTTGACAAAGCAAAACATAAAGCCTAAATCCCAGGTTTCACCCGGTGACCAGCTTGTAGCCAATTTTGCGTCCCAAGCTGATATTATGGAAAAAAAGAAATCCGAAAATGACAAGACTGATGAAGAAGCGCCGCTGGACTGATCCGGCGGCGGATTGGCGATTGGTCTAATTGAGCAGGACAAGACATATAGTTGAACGAGCCGTAAAAAGAGGAGGGCCTTTTGTGAAGCGGGTTTCAACTGTAACAGTGAGAAAAAGACTGTCCTATTTCCTGCTGATTGGACTTATCGTTTTTTTAATCATCGATGTAAGGCTGGGATATGTACAATTCGTATTGGGTGATGACTTATCGGGCCGTGCCCGTGACTCATGGAGCAGAAATATCCCTTTTGAACCGGAAAGGGGAAAGATTACCGACCGCAACGGTGTACCGATTGCCGAAAATAAAAGCGCCCCGACTGTATATATTATACCGAGGCAAATTGAAAATCCGACTGCTGCCGCCGAAAGCCTGGCTCCGGTCCTGAATGTATCAAAAGATAAATTGTACAAACGCATGACAGCAAATTCCTCCATCGAGCGTATCCCTGAAGGAAGAAAAATTTCCTATGAGAAAGCCCGGGAAGTAAGGGCACTGGATATAAAAGGTGTTTACATTGCCGAAGATTCAAAGCGCCACTATCCGTTCGGACGCTATTTATCCCATGTGCTGGGATTTACAGGCATAGATAATCAGGGATTGATGGGCCTTGAGCTCTATTATGATAAAGAGCTGCGGGGCAAAAGGGGCTCTGTTCAATTCTTTTCCGATGCCAAAGGAAGAAGGATGCCGGATATGTCGGATGATTTTGAGGCACCGGTTGACGGATATGATTTGAAATTAACAATTGATACGAGAATCCAAACGATTATGGAAAGAGAATTGGATAACGCAGAAGCCCAGTTTAAGCCGGACGGAATTGTGGCAATAGCCATGGATCCGGACAACGGGGAAATTTTGGCCATGTCGAGCAGGCCCTCGTTTGATCCTGCGGACTTCCGCGATGTGCCCCAGGAAATTTACAATCGGAATTTACCGATCTGGAGCACCTATGAACCGGGGTCCACTTTTAAGATCATCACCCTTGCCGCGGCACTCGAAGAGGGACTTGTCGACCTGGAGCATGACCACTTTTATGACCGCGGTTCGGTGAAAGTCGGCGGAGCCAATCTCAGATGCTGGAAAAAAGGGGGACATGGCAGCCAAAGCTTTTTGGAAGTTGTCCAAAATTCATGCAACCCGGGATTTGTTGAACTGGGAGACCGGCTGGGCAAAGAAAAGCTTTTTCAATATATAAAAGGATTCGGTTTCGGGCAAAAGACAGGCATTGACCTGGCGGGAGAGGGAACAGGCATATTATTTAAAATGGACCAGGTGGGTCCGGTCGAACAGGCAACAACCGCTTTCGGGCAGGGAGTGTCAGTCACGCCCATCCAGCAGGTTGCCGCGGTGGCTGCTGCGGTGAATGGCGGGACTTTATACCAGCCGTATATTGCGAAAGAATTGGTCGATCCCATCACAGGGACAGTTGCCATGAGGAAGACTCCTGTGGCTAAAAGGCGGGTCATATCCGAAAAGACATCCAAAGAAATCCGCCATGCCCTTGAAAGTGTCGTTGCCCAAGGTACGGGGAGGAATGCTTTTATAGATACCTACCGGGTCGGGGGCAAGACGGGAACCGCCCAAAAAGCCAAAGACGGAAGGTATCTTGAGAACAATCATATCGTTTCTTTCATCGGTTTTGCGCCTGCGGATGATCCCCAGCTTGTCGTATACGCAGCAGTGGACAATCCAAAAGGGACAATTCAATTTGGAGGAACTGTTGCAGCACCTATCGTAGGGAAAATCATGGAGGACTCATTGCGTGCCCTTGATGTAAAGCCAAGAAAAAATCAGATCGAAAAAAAGACAAACTGGCTTGATCCGAAGATGGTCACTGTCCCGGACCTGAAAGGATTCACAAGGAAAGAACTGCTTCAGCAAATGTTGGATTTGAAGCTTGAAGTCAGCGGTGATGGAACGAAAGTTGTCCAGCAGGCTCCTGATCCGGGAGTAAAGGTCGAAGAGGGATCAGTTATAAGGGTTTATATGAAATAATGAAAGATCGCCTGTTTAAATAGGGTATTAAAATGAAAAAACGAGTCGATCAAAAATCTACCCTAGACTTAAGGGTAGATTTTTCAGATTAAAAAAATTCGGGAACTTATTTCCGGAATGGCATAAGATGATAACGGCGCTTTTTTAAAAGATAAGCGTATAACATTTTACTAAGCTCTCTTTTAAAATTGGTATGTGCTATGTCTAGCTTCAGGCGCCATCGGCGCAAGGATCAAGCCGCAAGAAAGCTTACTCAGGAAGAATATGCTCCTGCGCCATAGCCTTTTCGAGGAAGCCTTGTTCAGCTCGTCGCAAAGCTGCACGAAGCCTCTCAGGGATGCTTTACACGGTGTGATTTAAATTAGCTGCTTTGCTGTGGTGGCTGAAAAGTTGCCTCATCAAAATTCGTCTTGTGCTTGTCGCCTAAGGCTGCGCGCCTTGCGCTTTTCTTGAACTATTCACTGAGAAATGTGAAAAAATATGAAAATAAATCATTGGAAAATATATTGATTTCACTTTCCATACGCTTGTCCGTCGCGGTATATTATGAATGCCGGATGTGGTAAAATGATTGCAAATAAAGTCGGGAGGCCTTTCCCGTTTGAAATTTTTTGAATTTCCGGCCTGGCACTTAAATTGCCGAACCGGATTTCAATGAGATAGAAAGGATCGTAAGGATGAATCTGCATACACTTTTAAAAGCTTTGCCGCTGGTAAAGCCTGATTTGGAAAATCCGGAAATCACTGCAATTGTAAATGATCATAGAAAAGTAGAGCCGGGCTCGATGTTCATCTGTATTAAAGGACATCATGCCGACGGCCATGATTTTGCAAAGGAAGCGGCCGATATGGGAGCGGCGGCCATAATATCCGAAAGGGCTCTGCCTCTTTCCGTACCGGTAATCGTTGTCAATGATACGAAACATGCGATGGCGGTTTTGGCCGATGCATTTTACGGTCATCCGACCGGAAAGCTTCGCCTGGTCGGCATCACCGGCACAAATGGGAAGACGACGACAAGCTTCATGATCGAAGAGGTTTTTAGGGAAGCAGGCTTTAAGGCAGGCCTGATTGGAACGATCAGCATGAAAATCGGAAACAGGATAATAGAGACAAAGAACACGACTCCCGACACGATCGTTCTTCAGGAAACCTTTGCCGAAATGGTCAGTGAAGGTGTTGACGCCGCAGTCATGGAGGTTTCTTCGCATGCGCTTGTACAGGGAAGGGTAGACGGATGTGACTTTGATGTGGCTGTCTTTACCAATCTGTCACAGGATCATTTGGATTATCACAAGACGATGGAAGAGTACAAGAAGGCAAAGGGGCTTCTGTTTACAAGGCTCGGAAATACATACACGAAGCCTAAATTTGCCGTCATTAATGCAGATGACCCGGCAGGGAAGCAGTATATTGCCGATACGTCTGCGCATGTTGTCACATACGGAATTGATTATCGCGCAGACTTTATGGCTGAAAATATCGTTATGGAAAGAAACGGCACATCATTTACACTGATTTCTCCTGAAGGAAAAAATAAAGTCTCTTTGAAATTAATGGGCAAATTCAGCGTCTATAATACACTTGCCGCAATAGCAGCCGCATATGTTTCAAATGTCCCGCTTGAAACCATCATTCGTACGGTGGAGTCTGTCCAAGGAGTTCCCGGACGTTTTGAAGGCGTAGACGAGGGGCAGGATTTCTCCGTTATCGTCGACTATGCCCACACACCCGACAGTTTGGAAAATGTGTTGAAGACGATAAGGGAATTTGCCGGAAAACGAATTTTTGCCGTTGTCGGATGCGGCGGAGACAGGGACAGGACAAAGCGGCCGCTCATGGCCGAAGCAGCTTGCAAATATGCAACCGATCCGATTTTCACTTCCGACAATCCCCGTACGGAGGACCCGATTGCCATTTTAAAAGATATGGAAAAGGGCGTCGGGGGAGAGCAATATCAAGTCATCCCAGACCGGAAAGAAGCCATTACTGCAGCTATCCATGCTGCCCGGGAAGGGGACGTAGTGTTAATAGCAGGGAAGGGGCACGAGACGTATCAAATCATCGGGGACAAAGTGTTTGATTTTGATGACCGCCTCGTTGCGAGCAATGCCATTAAGGAGTTAAGAACATGTTGACATATGAAGATGTTGAAAAGATCATACCTGAGACAAAAGGTGTCAAAAATGCCGCCATTTCTTTTGGCTGCATCGCTTTCGCCAGCAATGAAGAACAGCCAAAAGGCTTATTTATACAAACCGGACAGGATGAAGACCTTCAGGCGGCCATTTCCAACGGAGCAGTGGCTGCCGTCTGGCCTTCTGAAAAAGAACTGCCTTTTTACACGCCAAATCATTTCCCGGTCTTTCTTGCACAAGAAGGTCCGTTGTCTGCTGTCCTCCAGATTCTGGAAAACTACAGCCGCAAAATGGGCATCGAAAAGACAGATAATAAGACGCGGGTCATTTTGCCTGAATCAGATGGAAGCGCAGTTCCGGATGATTTCATTGAAACAACGAGACAATTGATTCATTCTGGCGAAAATTGCGTTGACGGGAACGGGGTGAGGTAAAGATGATGGAAAAAGTCGTTTTATTTACAATCATCATGGCTTTTCTTATTACCGTCTTATTATCCCCCCTTTTCATCCCTTTTTTAAGAAGGCTGAAATTTGGCCAAAGCATTCGTGACGAGGGACCGGAATCGCATCAAAAGAAAAGCGGCACTCCGACAATGGGAGGCATTTTGATCATCATATCCATCATTGCCACAACACTGGTCATGACCGGAAAGTATACAGAACCGGGTTCTGATACATATTTGCTCATTTTGGTCACATTTGGCTACGGCTTGCTTGGCTTTTTGGATGATTTCATTAAGATCGCCCTTAAGCGTAATCTTGGGCTGACATCCAAGCAAAAACTGCTTGGCCAGGTCATCATTGCCCTTGTATTTTATTTTGTATTGAAGTCAATCGGTTTTTCTACAGCCATTAAAATCCCGTTGACGGAATTCTCTCTTGAGCTTGGGCCTTTGTACGCCTTTTTTATTGTATTTTGGCTTGTAGGATTCTCTAATGCTGTCAATTTGACTGACGGCCTCGATGGGCTTGTCTCCGGCACAGCCGCCATCGCCTTTGGGGCATTCGCCATTTTGGCCTGGAGCCAGTCTCAGTATGAAGTGGCAGTGTTTTCGGTTGCTGTTGTGGGAGCAGTATTGGGATTCCTTGTCTTTAATGCGCATCCCGCCAAGGTGTTTATGGGAGATACCGGCTCTCTCGCTCTGGGAGGAGCGATTGCTGCTGTAGCCATTTTGACCAAGACAGAAATCATCTTATTGGTGATCGGCGGGATTTTCGTCATTGAAACTTTGTCTGTCATATTGCAGGTGATCTCTTTTAAGCTGACAGGCAAGCGGATTTTTAGAATGAGTCCGCTGCATCATCATTATGAGCTGGTCGGATGGTCAGAGTGGCGGGTGGTCGCCACGTTTTGGGCTGTCGGTCTGCTTTTTGCCATTTTAGGAATTTACATAGAGGTGTGGGTGTGAATTGAAGAATATTACGGACTACCAGCATAAAAAAATACTCGTGCTAGGATTAGCGAAAAGCGGCATTGCAGCTGCCACTCTTTTACATAAGCTGGGGGCTTTTGTCACCGTCAATGATCAAAAACCTTTCGAGGAAAATCCTGCGGCGCAAGGCCTTCTTGAAAAAGGCATTACGGTCATTTGCGGCAGCCATCCGCCCGAATTGCTTGATGAAGGATTCGAATTGATCGTTAAAAATCCGGGCATCCCTTATACAAACCCGCTAGTTTCAAAGGCGATGGAAATGAAGATCCCGGTCATTACGGAGATCGAGCTCGCCTACCGCGTGTCAGAAGCCGGCATCATCGGCATTACCGGATCGAATGGAAAGACGACAACGACGACGCTTATTTTCAACATGCTTGAAGAAGATTCCCGGCACCCATTGATTGCAGGGAATATCGGGACAGTGGCGTCGGAAGTGGCCATGAGGGCGACCCGTGAAAATCAGATGGTTGTGGAATTATCTTCTTTTCAATTGATGGGTGTGGATCAGTTCAGGCCGCATATTGCCGTCATCACGAATTTGTATGAAGCGCATCTTGATTATCATCAGACGAAAGAAAATTATGCGAGGGCCAAAGCGAATATTACACTGAACCAGACTGAGGATGATTTCTTGATCGTCAATGCCGATCAGGAAGAGCTGCTGGAACTCGTTCGTTTTTCCAAGGCCGCGCTCATTCCTTTTTCAACAAAACGCTATCTGGAAAAAGGCGTTTCCATCAGGGAAGGGAAAATCGTTTATTTCGGTGAAGAGGTCATTGACCTTGAAGAGATCCTCCTTCCAGGAAAGCATAATCAGGAAAATATTTTGGCGGCCATAGCAGCGGTGAAACTCCTCGGTGTCGGCCACGGCGCGATTAAACGGGTGCTGACATCGTTCCAAGGGGTGGAGCACAGAACCCAGCTCATTTCGGAAATTAACGGAAGAAAGTTTTATAATGATTCCAAGGCCACAAATATACTGGCAACGAAAAGTGCTTTGCAGGCTTTCCGGGAGCCTGTCGTACTGCTTGCCGGCGGATTGGACAGGGGGAATGGATTTTCAGAGCTTGTTCCGTATTTATCCGGCGTCAAGGCGCTGATTTTATTCGGTGAAACAGCGGGTAAATTGGAAAAAGCAGGCAGAGAAGCGGGAATACAATCCATTTATCACGTCGATAATGTGGAAGAGGCTGTTCCGCTTTCATATAAAATTTCAGAACCCGGCGATATTGTTTTATTGTCCCCGGCATGCGCAAGCTGGGATCAGTATAGGACATTTGAAATACGGGGTAATATTTTCGCCCAAGCCGTGCATAAACTGAAGGAGAGCCAATAAAAGTGGAGTTCAAAAAGTTGACAAATTAGAAGCAAGAAGATCGAGGCGGCGAAGTTACGAGCAGCGGAATGTATGCTTTTAATACATGAGCAGCGCAGAAACGAGCCAATGAAGAGATTCGCCGCTTATCATTTGGCGAATTTTTGAACATCCTCTAAAAAGGTGTATGGAACAGGCTTAATTACAGTGGAGGCAGAGGTGCTGACTGTTGCCCTTGAAAAAATCTACACCCGACTTTATTTTAATCATTGTCACAATGACATTGCTGGCCATCGGGCTTATCATGGTATACAGCGCCAGCGCCGTATGGGCAGATTATAAATTCAATGACTCCTTTTTCTTTGCAAAAAGACAGCTTCTATTTGCAGGACTGGGCTTTGCCGCCATGTTTTTAATGATGAGCATTGATTATTGGTCTTGGCGCAAATGGGCCAAGCCCATATTGATCATCTGTTTCATATTATTGCTGGTGGTCTTGATTCCAGGTATCGGAATGGAAAGAAACGGTTCCCGGAGCTGGATCGGAGTAGGGGCGTTTTCCGTACAGCCGTCCGAGTTCATCAAGCTTGCACTGATCGCTTTTTTGGCGAAGTTCCTCTCAGAAAAGCAAAGGTATATTACTACGGTAAAAAAGGGCCTGGCGCCCTCCTTATCATTGGTGTTTCTTGCATTCGGGCTGATCATGCTGCAGCCCGATCTCGGGACGGGAACAGTGATGGTCGGTACTTGCTTCGTGATGCTTTTTATAGCCGGTGCCCGGATTTTTCATTTTGCCATTTTGGGATTGGCCGGGCTTGCCGGCTTTGTCGGCCTGATTTTATCCGCACCTTACCGGATGGCCAGGATCACCTCGTTTCTCGATCCGTGGCAGGATCCGCTAAACAGCGGCTTTCAAATTATCCAGTCGTTATACGCGATCGGGCCGGGCGGATTATTCGGATTGGGGCTTGGTGAAAGCAGGCAGAAATTCTTTTATTTGCCCGAGCCGCAGACCGATTTCATTTTTGCCATCCTGTCGGAGGAGCTTGGCTTTATTGGGGGAAGTCTTGTCATACTGCTGTTTGCCCTTCTGCTGTGGCGCGGGATAAAAATTGCCCTTGGGGCGCCTGACCTATATGGCAGTTTCCTGGCAGTGGGAATCATTTCCATGATTGCCATCCAGGTGATGATCAACATTGGAGTGGTGACAGGATTAATGCCTGTAACTGGAATTACACTCCCGTTTTTAAGCTACGGAGGATCATCATTGACCATCATGCTGATGGCAGTGGGTGTACTGCTGAATATAAGCCGATATGCGCGTGTCTGATATCAAAAGCGGAAGCGCCTGTTTATCGACGTACAGACTGGAGTGACTCTGACGAGATAAAGGAAACACGGCGACGAAGGCAGGCTCAAGCAGCGACGTCCTGTCGCTTCGCCTGCACTAGGACGTCCTGTCCGTCGGAGCCGATGTTGACTTATCGTAGGAGGAGTCGCGAAGTCTGCTAGTCGATAGGCGCTGGAGCTAGACGCAGCATAATATGAAGGAGAAAATTATTTGCAGTTTAAGCATTTATTACCTTCTCAACAACAAGAAACTCAATATCATTTGGGTTTCTTTTTTATTTCAAAATAACAACAATCTGCACTGAACACATTTTTCTTGTATAAAATATAGTAAAATAAGATAATTAAGGAGTTTGGTCTATTAATTAGATTACACTAACTGAGGTGTTATCATGAAAATCATTGTCAGCGGCGGGGGTACCGGAGGACATGTCTATCCGGCGCTAGCTTTGATCCGCACAATCAAAGAGAAGCATCCGGATACAACGTTTCTATATATCGGAACAGAAAAAGGATTGGAAGCGAATATTATCCGAAGAGAGAATTTACCTTTTGAAACAGTGGAAATTACCGGCTTTAAAAGGTCGCTTTCCTTTGAAAATATTAAAACGATCATCCGGTTTTTTAAGGGCGTCAGACGGAGCAAACAAATCATTAAGGAATTTAAGCCGGATGTGGTAATTGGAACCGGAGGCTACGTTTCCGCTCCCGTCGTATATGCAGCAGCAAAAAAGAAGGTCCCGGCAGTTATTCACGAACAAAACAGTGTACCGGGACTAACAAATAAATTTTTAAGCAGATATGTCCAAAAAGTAGCCATCTGTTTTGAATCTGCCAAGGAGTTTTTCCCTGCTCAAAAAGTCATACTCACAGGAAATCCGCGCGCTTCGGAAGTGGCCGGAAAAGAAGGCCGCGGTGAATTGGCCAGGCTGGGCTTAAAGGAAAATATTCCTACAGCCCTTATAACGGGAGGAAGCAGAGGCGCGAGGCCGATCAATGAAGCTGTAATAAAGTCATTGGCACAGCTTGCCAATAAACCGTACCAAGTTTTATACATAACCGGAGAGGTTCATTTCGATGATGTAAAGAAAGAAGTGGCGCTGATCGGAGACTCTCCGAATGTAGCGGTCGTTCCATTTATTCATAATATGGAAGAAGTGCTTGCAGAGATAGATGTTGTTGTAGGAAGGGCTGGAGCTACGTCGCTTGCGGAGATCACGGCGCTTGGGCTTCCGTCAATACTTATTCCGAGTCCGTACGTAACGAACAATCATCAGGAAAAGAATGCTTCGGTGCTTACGTCTGCAGGTGCAGCCATCATGCTGCCGGAAAAGGATTTGTCCGGCCAAAAGCTGATTGCCGCGCTTGATGATATCCTTTTGGATGATAAAAAAAGGAAAAACATGGGCGAGGCTTCGATGAAACTGGGGATGCCCGATGCATCAGACCGGTTATATAATGTACTTTTAGACATGATTGAACGCGGCAGGAATTGAAAGGGGCATGAAAATGAAAAAGATTATTGAGGAACTGCGTGCCAACGGTGTTGGAAAGGTAAAGGAAAATGAACCGCTATCCAATCATACAACGATAAAAGTTGGAGGGCCGGCGGAAATTTTTGTAGAGCCTGATTCTATAGATAAATTATTAAAGACAATGGATATTGTCCAGAAATATCAATTGCCTTGGAGGGTGATCGGCCGAGGGTCCAATCTTCTCGTATCTGATGAAGGAATTGCGGGAGTGGTCATCAAACTTGGAAAAGGCATTGACCATCTTGAAATAGATGGAACAAAAGTCCGGGTCGGTGCAGGGTATTCCTTCATCGTTCTGGCCAACGCCTTGGGGAGAAAAGGATTAAGCGGCTTTGAGTTTGCAGGCGGTATACCGGGATCCGTCGGAGGCGCCGTATATATGAATGCCGGTGCACACGGCTCTGATATTTCAAAGATATTGGAAAAAGCGCGGGTGCTGTTCCCGGATGGGACTGTGGAATGGCTGACCAATGAAGAAATGGAATATTCATACCGGACTTCTGTTCTTCAAAAGAAGCGCCCGGGAATTGTTCTGGAGGCTGTATTTGACCTTGAGGAAGGAGACCGCGAGGTGATTGCGGCTGAAATGAAAAAGCACCGGACCTACCGCCGCGATACCCAGCCTGTTAAACCTTGCTGCGGCAGTGTATTTCGCAATCCGCTGCCGGAGCATGCAGGAAAGCTGATCCAGGACGCCAGCCTGAAGGGATATTCCATAGGCGGGGCACAAATATCCGAGCTCCACGGAAACTTTATCGTCAATAACGGATCGGCAAAAGCAGCGGATGTTTTGGCGCTGATCAGACATATGAAAGAAACGGTTCGGGAAAGAAACGGCATTGAAATGCATACAGAAGTCGAGATAGTAGAAAGAAAAGCAAAGGGCGACGCTTAGCGACGTACAGACTGAGCGAAAAGCGGAAGGCGGCTGCCTAGGGGCGACAAGCGCTGGAGGGCCAGCCAGTGAAGTCGTTTTTTGACTTCATTGGTTGGACTGAAGCGACCTCGAGCCCCTGCCGTCTGTAGCTAGACTGGACGACTCCTGACGAGATAAAGGAAACACGGCGAACCCGCAGGCGAGCCGATGTTGACTTATCGTAGGAAAGCTGCTGACTTCAATAACATCGTGTAAAACTTCCTCGAGTAAACTTCAAGCAGCTTTGCGACAAGGTAACATAGCTTATCGAATATACTATACCTTGGAGCACCTAGAGGAGGAAGTCTGCTAGTCGCTGGAGCCCGGAGCTGGACATTTGAAAAACGCAAGCGCCTGTTTATCGATGAAAAGTCCGGAGAAAATTGGAGAAGGGGGGAAAGCCGTGAATCAAAGGAAAGTTTTATCCCTGGAAGACAGGATTCCCAAAATAAAAGAACATCGAAAGCGGAAAGCGAACAGGCGGCTTATTTTCCTCATTTTCTTGTTTTTTCTCCTGATCATGCTAGTGATTTATTTTCAATCCCCTTTAAGCCATGTGAACGATATTACAGTTCAAGGCAATGAATCGGTCCCGGATCAATTAATAATTGACAAAAGCGGTCTTAAGAAGGGGGCCAACATTTGGAAATTGGACAAAAAGAAAGTGATCCAAAAGCTGGAGAACCATGAGGAAGTGAAACATGCAAAAGTCAAAATCGGTTTTCCCAATACCGTAAAATTGCAAATTCAGGAATATGAGACTATTGCTTACGTCTCCACAGGAACGGATTTTCATCCGATTCTGGAGAATGGGCTGATTGTAAAAAATAGCCTGGAAGGCGCAGTGCCGGTCAATGCGCCAATATTATCCAATTTCAATGAAGATAAGATTTTGGAAAATATGGCCAGGGAATTGAAGGAACTGCCTCCGGAAATTGTAAATATTATTTCTGAAGTCCATTATACACCGAAAAATACGGACAAGTATCACATCACTCTTTTTATGAATGACGGATTCGAAGTGAGTGCAACCATTTTGACTTTCTCAGAAAAGATGGTGCATTACCCGTCTATCGTCAGCCAGCTGGACCCAAAGGTCAAAGGTGTCATAGATATGGAAGTCGGTTCATTCTTCAAAGCATATGAAACCAAAGAATAGAAAGGGGCAGGGAAGCCGCAAGAATTCTTATTCAATTTTGGTGACAAAGTTCTACATGATTTTATTATAATTGCCCGATAATATTTTCCTTATCGCAAGTTTGGCTTTTCTAGGGCGCAATCTTAGTGTAGACTTATATTTAGTGGCTGTTTTTTTACAGCCTCTTTAAAAAATATAGCGTAAAACGTAGAATATTGTGGAATGAAGAGGCCGGCGGCGGAGAAAATTAACGAATGAAACTCATAAATAATTCGATAGATTAAAAGGAAATTACCTGAATTTGCCGAATACATAAAAGTAATTGCCATGTCAAGGATGATTATTTATGAAATTTCGATATATCAAGTTCAGTATAAAGAGAGAGTTGAAGGAGGTGCCGCGGAATGAACAATAGCGAGATGTATGTGAGTCTCGATATAGGAACATCCACCGTAAAGGTGATCATAGGTTCCATGGGCAGCGATTCCTTGGACGTAATTGGAGTTGGAAATGTAAGTGCCAAAGGAATTCGGAAAGGTTCCATAGTTGATATAGATGAAACGGTTCATTCGATTAAAAGTGCGGTCGAGCAGGCAGAGAGAATGATTGGAATGAAAATCAATGACGTGATTGTCGGAATTGCCGGCAACCATGTCGCTTTACAGCCTTGCCATGGAGTGGTGGCCGTATCAAGCCAAAATCGGGAAATTACGAATGACGATGTAGCCAGGGTAATGGATGCGGCACAAGTCATTTCCATCCCGCCGGAAAGAGAAATCATCAATGTAATCCCGCGGCAATTTATTGTTGACGGATTGGATGAAATTACTGATCCCCGCGGAATGATTGGGGTCAGGCTTGAAATGGAAGGAACCATCATCACCGGGGCCAAGACCATTTTACATAATACGCTGCGCTGTGTTGAACGGGCAGGATTGAGTATTACCGATATTGTACTTCAACCGCTTGCAGCGGCTGCAGCAGCCCTTTCAAAGGATGAGCAGCAGCTTGGTACTGCATTAATTGATATGGGTGGCGGATCAACAACGCTCTCTATATTCGAAAACGGCAGCATCAAGGATGTGAGTGTCATCCCGGTAGGCGGTGAACATATTACAAAAGACCTTTCTATCGGCCTCAGGACAGCTACGGAAGATGCAGAGAAAATCAAGATTACATATGGACATGCATTTTATGATCATGCTTCGGAAGATGAAGTTTTCAGTGTGCCCATAATTGGCAGTGACCAGCATCAGCAATTCAATCAATTGGAGCTCTCGGATATCATTGAAGCCAGGATGGAAGAAATTTTTGAATTGGTCCAGAATGAATTGAAAAGAATGGGAATCACTGACCTTCCGGGAGGCTTTGTGTTGACCGGGGGCTCGGCAAACATGTCCGGTGTCGTTGAGCTCGCACAAATGATTTTCCAAAGCCGGGTCAGGGTAGCCATCCCGGATTATATCGGTGTCCGTGAGCCTCAGTATACGACTGCTGTAGGATTAATCAAGTATTCCTACCAGAATGCCAGATTGCAAGGGAGAAGCGTTAGCGCGTCCCCGGTCCATGTAACAGATGAACACGATCACGGGGCAGCTCCAGACGCACACCAGTCGGGAAGGCAAAAGCCTGAAAAAGACCCGGATAAGAAAATATCCACTAAAGTTAAAAAGTTTTTTGGCTACTTTTTCGAATAGGCCATCCGGTTGAATAAAACGAACAGGAGGACATATCATGTTGGATTTCGATACGAGTGTTGATTCTTTGGCAACTATAAAGGTAATCGGAGTTGGCGGCGGCGGAAACAATGCTGTTAACCGCATGATTGAACATGAAGTGCAGGGTGTTGAATTTATCGCTGTAAATACAGATGCCCAGGCTTTGAACTTATCCAAGGCTGAAATAAAAATGCAAATCGGCGCAAAGCTGACGAGAGGACTGGGAGCAGGTGCCAATCCCGAGGTCGGAAAAAAAGCTGCCGAAGAGAGCAAGGAACAAATTGAAGAGGCCCTAAAAGGAGCCGACATGGTTTTTGTCACGGCTGGAATGGGCGGAGGTACCGGAACGGGTGCTGCACCGGTGATCGCTCAAATCGCAAAGGACTTGGGGGCGCTGACGGTCGGAGTGGTAACAAGGCCGTTCACTTTTGAAGGACGAAAGCGTGCAACCCAGGCAAGCGGCGGAATTGAAGCCATGAAAGAGTCAGTTGATACGTTAATCGTCATTCCGAACGACAGGCTCTTGGAAATCGTTGATAAAAGCACACCGATGCTGGAAGCATTCAGGGAAGCTGACAACGTCTTAAGACAAGGTGTCCAGGGTATCTCCGACTTAATCGCCGTTCCGGGATTGATCAATCTGGATTTTGCCGATGTTAAAACAATCATGACCAATAAAGGTTCCGCTTTGATGGGAATCGGTGTGGCCACAGGAGAAAACAGGGCTGCCGAAGCTGCAAAGAAGGCCATCTCTTCCCCGCTGCTTGAAACTTCCATTGATGGGGCCCAAGGTGTCCTGATGAATATTACCGGTGGAACGAACTTGAGCCTTTATGAGGTTCAGGAAGCTGCTGATATTGTTGCAACAGCTTCCGATCAGGAAGTAAACATGATTTTCGGATCCGTTATTAACGATAACTTAAAGGACGAAATCGTGGTTACAGTCATTGCAACCGGATTTGATGAAGTCCAGGCGCAGCCTAAGCAGCAAACTCCATTGTTCGGCCAAGTGAGGACTCAGCAAAACCAGGTTCCGAACCGTGAGCAAAAAAGGGAAGAGGCGCAAGAACCGGCAAGAACCGGCCAACAGCAACCTCTTGAAGATACATTGGATATCCCGACATTTCTTAGAAATAGAAATAGAAGAAGATAATTTCGCATTTTTTAAACCAGGTGAATCCCACCTGGTTTTTTGCTCTTTTACACCCCCGAATTTGACGTGAACTCCCTCTTATAAGTTCTCTCCCTCATTAGTCATTCTTCGATGTAAATTGTGAAAATTTCTCTAGTTTCACGTACAGGAAGTGACACATTCCATTTTTGGCGTCCGCTATACTAATCATTAATAGAAAAAGCCAGGTATTCTTAATTTTTTAGCCTCTTTGGAGGGGGGCCTTATAATAATCATGGTCATTTACATGGATGTCATCTGGTTGTTGAATTTCCTGGCGGACAGCTTGCTGCTGTGGATTACCGCTATCTTTTTAAAGAGACAGGTGAAAATATGGAAAGTTCTGGCGGGCGGGTTGATGGGCTCATGCCTGATTTTGTTCGCTTTAACCCCATTGGCTTCTGTTGCCAGCCACCCAGTTATGAAAATGGGCATTTCCATTTGCATGGTTTTGACAGTATTTGGATTTAAGAGATTCAAGTCCTTCCTTTCCTGTTTGCTGACATTCTATTTCTCGACCTTTCTGATGGGCGGAATTTTAATGGGAACCCATTATTTTCTGACATATGATCTGAAACTGAGGACTGCTGTATCGTTGGAAGGTCTCCGTGGATTCGGAGACCCGGTCAGCTGGCTGTTTGTAGCAGCAGCGTTTCCGATCGCCTGGCATTTTTCGAGGAAAAGAGTTGAGGATTTGACTATCTCTTCCATTGAGTATGATGTTCTAATTGATGTCACTATTCAGATCAATGGACTCGATCTTCAATTGAAAGGATTGATTGACAGCGGAAATCAATTGTATGACCCCATATCCAAAACGCCTGTTATGATTGCAGCCGTATCCGCATTTAAGGATCAGCTGCCGGAGGAGATTCTGCAGTTGTCAGACAAGAATAACAATCCTATTGAACTGGCAGATAAAATTCCGGAGATATGGAGCGAGAAGATGAGGCTGATACCTGCAAAGACACTTGGAGCCAATAACCGGCTGCATTGTGCATTCAAGCCTGAAGCTATATATCTTCAGATGGAGGACGAGCGGAAGGCTGTCCAGAAAGCCCTGATCATTTTTACAGACCAAGAATTATCCAGCGACGGCCGCTTCCAATGCATTGTCCATCCTGCAATAGTGGAACAGGCTGTCGTGCAAACCGCATCTTAGGCACATGTTCGAATAATATGGGAGGAGGAGACTGCGTGAAAAAAATTCGCCTGCATCTTACCTATTACTGGTATAAGGTCCTCAAGAAGCTGGGTTGGAAATCCGACGAAATTTATTATATAGGAGGGAGTGAAGCTTTGCCCCCGCCCCTTTCCAGGGAAGAGGAAGCCATATTGCTCAAAAAGCTCCCAAATGGAGACAAGACGGCGAGG